>NZ_JBHYMK010000038.1:0-75337 GCF_042743065.1 Streptomyces sp. NPDC058872 | reverse complement strand
GCTTCCCCGTCCACAGCCTGTGGACGGGGAAGCGCTCGCTCCAGCGGGCACGGGGCCGGTCGCCGTACGGCGACCGGCCCCGTCCTAGCCCAGCCCCCGTCCCCGTCCCGCCCCCGGACGACGGGCGGGGCGGAGGCGAACCGCCGGGGAGGGCGTTCGGGGCTGGTCGCGACCACGGTCCGGGCGGGTCGTTGCGGTCCTTCTGGACCACGCCCCCACCGGGCGTCCCGGAATCGGGGCCGCACCTACCCCTGCCGCACCGCCTTCACGAAGACCTCCAGAGCGTCGAGCGGTTCGCGTCCGCCGAGCAGGGCCCGCAGATCGTTGCGCCGCACCCCGGTGCCGTCCAGGAAGCCGTGGGCGATCGCCGAGTAGGTGCTCGCCAGCATCGGCACCTGGAAGGGCGCGGCGCCGGACGCGGCGAGCGCGGCGCGGGCCTCCGCGAGCGTTCCGGGCGCGTACGCGGCGCCCAGCGCCGCGGCCAGCTCCGCACCGCCGAGGGGCTGCTCGCCGACCAGCTCGTACACCCGGTTCCGGTGGGCCGCCGGGTCCGTGGCGACGGCGACGGCGGCGTCCGCGAGGTCCGCACGGGCGACGGCGGCGAGCCGGCCGTCCCCGAGCGGGCCCGTGATGCGGTTCTCCGGGTCGGGGATGGCGATCCAGGTCAGGAGCTCGGCGTAGAGGCCGTTGCGCAGGACCGTCCAGTCGAGCGTGGCGGACCGTGCGAGCCGCCGCTCGGTCCAGCGGTGGGCGAGCGCGTACGCGAGGTGGTCGCCGTCGCCGGAGAGGCTGGTGTAGACGAGGTGCCGGACCCCGGCGGCCTCGGCGGCCGAGATCGCGGCCTCGTGCCGGGCGACCACGACGTCGTCCTCGCCGTACCCGGCGGAGACGAGGAGCAGGGTGTCCACTCCGGCGAAGGCGTCCGGGAGGGTTTCCGGCGCGTCGAAGTCGACCCGGCGGGTGCCGGGCAGTTCGGCGCGGGTACCGAGGACGACGTCGTCGCGGCCGGCGAGCCGTTCGGCGACGAGTGAGCCGAGGGCGCCGGAGACACCGGTGATGAGCAGCATGTTTTTCCCCTGGGGACGTGATGGCTGAGACCATCGTGGGCGGACGTACGTGATCGCGGAAGGAGGCACATTGATGTCAGAAGGGCACACGGAGGTAACCGAGGAGCCGATCGCCTCCTGCGCGGAGGACTGCGGCGTGCGGGACGTGCAGGACCGGCTCGGGGACAAGTGGACGGTGCACGTGGTCGTCGAACTCGTGCCCGGAGCGAAGAGGTTCAGGGAGCTCCAGCGGCTCGTCACCGGCATTTCGCAGCGGATGCTGACGCTCACCCTGCGCCGCCTGGAGCGTGACGGGCTCGTTTCGCGGACGGTGTACCCGACGACCCCGCCGCAGGTGGAGTACGCGCTGACGGAACTCGGCCACAGCATGACCCACCTCATCAAGCAGCTGGTCGACTGGTCGCTCGACCACCGAGAGGTGATCGCCCGGTCACGCGCGGAATGGGACGCGAGGAACACGGCGTGAGCAGCACCGTCGACGAGGCCTTCGCGGCGCTGTACGCGGGCGATGACGATTCGCTCGACGCGGCGGCCTCGCTGCTCGCCGCCGACCCGGGAGCGGACCGGGAGCTGGCCCGACGGGGCGAGGAGTTCGTGCGGACCCTGTGGACGCGGGGCTGGCAGCCGGCCGACCTGGTCCGGACGGCCCGGCGCGAGCTCGCCGACGAGCACGTACGGCTCCTGTCCGCGCTGATCCGGGCGGAGACGGCCGGTTACGGGCGGCTGCCGCACCGGTGGCGTTCCCAGGTCGACGAGTTGGACGCGGACCCGGGGCGCTCGACCGACCGCTTCTCGCGGGCGACGACCGCGCTGGAGCTCTACCGGCTGCTCGTCCGCCTGCCGCGCCTGGACGCGGTGGGGCCCGTTCCGGGGGAGACCCTGCCGCCGGCGGTGGCGGGCGAGCCCCGGATGCTCACCCGGATCAGGGCGCTGCTCGCCAAGGCGGAGGCCACCGGATATCCCGAGGAGGCGGAGGCGCTCACCGCGAAGGCACAGGAGCTGATGGCCCGGCACAGCCTGGACGAGGCCTCGCTCGCGGCGGGCGCGCCGACCCCGGAGGCGCCGGGTGCGATCCGGATCGGGATGGAGCCGCCGTACGAACAGGCGAAGGCGATCCTGCTCGACGCCGTCGCGACGGCGAACCACTGCCGGGCGGTGTGGAACGAGGCGTACGGCTTCTCGACGGTGGTCGGCTTCGAGGCGGACCTCGACCCGGTGGAGCTGCTGTACACCTCGCTGCTCGTGCAGGGGACGGCGGCGATGACGCGGGCAGAGGCGGAGCAGCGGGCCGGTGGGCGCCGGCGCACGAAGTCCTTCCGGCAGTCCTTCCTCCTCGCCTACGCCAACCGGCTGGGCGCCCGACTGGCGGCGACGTCCCGGCGGGTCGCCGCCGAGGCCCCGACGCTGCTGCCCGCCCTCGCCTCGCGCGAGGTCGCGGTCACCGCCCGCACGGACGAGCTGTTCCCGGAGACCCGGACGACCCGGGTGCGGGCGGCCTGGGACGAGGCGGGGTGGGCGCGGGGCGCCTCGGCCGCCGACGAGGCGGGCCTCCACCCGCAACGGCCCCGCTTGCCGTAGGGCCACGTCGGGGGCGCGCCGTGCCGGTCGGCGCACCACCGGCCGGCCGCGTCCCCGCTCCGGGCCCGACCCGGCCGGGCGGTGCGGCCGGGGAAGCGTGCCCGTCAGGAAGGCGGGGAAGCGTGCCGTCAGGAGGGCCGGGGGCCGTTCCCGTCACGCGGCCGGGGGAGGGGTTTCCGTCACCAGGAGGACTTCCGCAGCCGCGGCAGGAAGCCCGCGTGCGCCTGCTGGCGCACCCTCATCCGGGAGAGGCCGAACTTCCGCAGGTGGCCCCGGGGGCGGCCGTCGACGGAGTCCCGGTTGCGCACGCGGGTCGCGCTCGCGTCCCGGGGTTGGCGGGCCAGCTCCCGCGCTGCCGCCTCGCGGGCGGGCGGCGGGGTGGCGGGCCGCCGGACGATCCCCTTCAGTGCGGCCCGCCGCTCGGCGTACCGCGCGACGACCGCCCGCCGCCGTTCGTCGCGGGCGATCTGGCTGCGCCTGGCCATCAGACCCTTCCCCCGCGTGCCCGGATCCGGGCCACGGCGGCTTCGATGCCGAGGGCGTCGACGGTCTTGATCGCCCGGGTGCTGAGCGTCAGCCGCACGTGTCGGCGCTCGCTGGGCAGCCAGTAGCGCTTGTGCTGGACGTTCGGGTCGAAGCGGCGCGGGGTGCGCCGGTGGGAGTGCGAGATCCGGTTGCCGAATCCGGGCTCGGTTCCGGTCAGTTGGCAGCGGGCGGACAAGGGTGACCCACCTCTCTTCGGGGGATGCTCACAATTATTGGCAATGGGATTCATTTTCATTTACTCTACACGGCATGGCACGCAACGAACTCCGCCCGGTCATCAAGCTCCGGTCCACCGCAGGCACCGGCTTCACCTACGTCACCCGCAAGAACCGCCGCAACGACCCCGACCGCCTCGCCCTGCGCAAGTTCGATCCGGTCGTCGGGCGTCACGTCGACTTCCGGGAGGAGCGCTGAACCACCGTGAAGCCCGGCATCCACCCCGCCTGCGGACCCGCCGTCTTCCGCCTGGGCACCGCGGGCCGCGTGGAACGCTTCGAGAAGCGCTGCGGACGGCGCGGGGCGCACTGATGTTCTCCGTCGCGCTCGTCGGGGGGCTGTACTCCGGTGTCCGCCGCACCGCCGTGGACCGGCTGCTGGCCGCCGTTCCCGGTGGTGCGGCGCTCCACCACGACCCGGCGGCGTCCGCGTCCCGCCGGACCCGGCCGGCACCGGTGCGCGCCGGTCGCGGGGGCGCGAGTCCGCTCCGTGGATTCTCCGCTCCGGGCGGAGGTCGGGGGCCGTAGGGTGATCGGGACGGGCGGATGGCGACGGCCCGCAGGGCGAGGACGGACGGGTCGTCAGGGATGGTCCGGGCGCCACCGACCCGACGTACTCGCTGGTAGCACGCTGAGTCGCGTAGCCACTACGCCACCCCTCGTGCACGTGCATCTGCCCATGCATCGGCATGTGAACACAGCTATGATCCGAGGAAGTTGACACCTACAGCAAATAACTCGGGGAGCTACCAGTGCATCATGCGCATCACGCGTACAACGGCATGGCAGCCACGGAGCTGCGGGGTGTCGTGTGGCAGAAGAGCAGGCACAGCAATTCCCAGGGATCCTGCGTGGAGTTCGCCAAACTTCCGGGGGGAGGCGTCGCCGTGCGCAACTCGCGCCACCCCGAAGGGCCGGCGCTCGTCTACACGGTCGCGGAGATAGAGGCGATGCTGCTGGGCGTCAAGGACGGGGAGTTCGACCACCTGGTGTGAGCGGCGGAGGGTGCGCGCCCGCGGGGCACGAGAAGGGCCCCGGGGTGCACACCGGGGCCCTTCCTGCGTTCTGTGCGGCTACTCCGGTCCGATCCGGAACAGAGCCCACACCACCTTGCCCTGGAGCGTCCCCGCGAGCGGGTGCCAGCCCCAGCTGTCACTGAACGAGTCCACCAGGAACAGGCCCCGTCCGGACTCGGCGGCGAAGTCCTCCTCGCCGGAGCGCGTCTCCGGGCTCTCTCGACTCGGGTCGCGCACGGCGCACACCAGGCGCGAAGCCCAGCGCATCAAATGCAGTCTGACCGGTGGGTTCTGGCCTTGTTCCTGGGGTGCATCGGCGGGTACCGCGTGGCGCAGCGCATTGGTGACGAGCTCGGAGACGACCAGGGCGACGTCGTCGAAGCGCTCCGTGAGGTCCCAGCGGTCGAGCGTGGCGCTGGTGAACTTCCGTGCCCCTCGGACGGCTTCGTACCGCGCGGGCAGGGCGCAGGAGGCGGAGGTGGAGACGGCGCCAGGGTCGATCGGCGGAAGGCCCTGCCGTAAAGGCTCGAGCACGGTCGATCCATTCGTCCCCATGCGAGGCACTCCCGGGAATCGCGACTGTGGTGCGACAACACGACAACACGAACGAGTACGCGGCTGCGCGGGCTCCATGGTTCCCAATGCGCGCACTGGATGCAAGGGCAGATGCACGTGCACGCGCCGGACCTGTCCGTCCACGTGCCGAATCTATGCATAAGTCGTGCACACGATGAGGGGAACTTCCCGCGAACTGCACGCACTGTGCCCGCGGATGCCCGGAAGTCGTCGTCTTTCCGTAATCGAATGTGTACGCGCTGAAGCGTTTGGTGGCAGAATCCGGGGCTCGACGGGGGCTCGACACCGTAAAGGGGAGGCTGGGAGCCGTGGCCGCAGGCGAATCGAGCGGAGCGAGCGGGAGCGTGGTGCGACGCATCCTGCTGGGCTCCCAACTGAGGCGGTTGCGCGAGTCGCGCGGGATCACCCGCGAGGCGGCCGGCTACTCCATCCGCGCGTCCGAATCCAAGATCAGCCGCATGGAGTTGGGACGGGTGAGCTTCAAGACCAGGGACATCGAGGATCTGCTCACCCTCTACGGGGTGGGGGACGAGGTCGAGCGCAGTGCGCTCCTCGGGCTCGCCCGCGAGGCCAACCTGGCCGGCTGGTGGCACAGTTTCGGCGACGTCCTGCCCGGATGGTTCCAGACGTACATCGGCCTGGAAGGCGCCGCCTCCCTCATCCGCGTCTACGAAGTCCAGTTCGTGCATGGCCTCTTGCAGACCGAGGCGTACGCCCAGGCGGTCGTCTCCCGGGGCCTGCCGAACGCCACGCCCGCCGAGATCGACCGTAGGGTCGCGCTGCGCCTGGAGCGCCAGAAGGTGCTCGTCTCCGAACAGGCCCCACAGCTCCACGCCGTCCTGGACGAGGCCGCGCTGCGCCGCCCCTACGGTGACCGGTCCGTCATGCAGGGCCAGTTGAGGCACCTCATCGAGATCTCCGAGCACCCCGGCGTGACGCTCCAGATCATGCCGTTCAGCTTCGGCGGCCACGCCGGCGAGAGCGGTGCCTTCACGATGCTGAGCTTCCCCGAGTCCGACCTCTCCGACATCGTCTACCTCGAGCAGCTCACCGGTGCCCTCTACCTCGACAAGCGCGAGGAGGTCGCCCAGTACCGGCAGGTGATGGAGAAGCTCCAGGAGTACGGTCCGGATCCGGCCGAAAGTCGTGACCTTCTCCGAGGACTCCTCCAACTCTCCTGATACATCAGTACGATGACGCAACATCAGTCGCACTGCCGGTAGCGGGTAGAGGGGTCTCATCCATGTCGCACTTCACCGACCTGGCTCATCAGTACATCGACGGTGAGTGGAAGCCCGGCAGCGGTTCGTGGGACATCATCGACTTCAACCCGTACAGCGGGGAGAAGCTGGCTTCGATCACCATCGCCACCGTCGACGAGGTCGACCGTGCCTACCGGGCCGCCGAGCGCGCCCAGGCCGCGTGGGCCGAGACCAATCCCTACACGCGCCGGCTCGTCTTCGAGCGCGCGCTGCGGATCGTCGAGGACCGCGAGGAGGAGATCGCCGAGACGATCATCGCCGAGCTCGGCGGCACCCGGCTGAAGGCGGCCTTCGAGCTCCACCTCGCCAAGGAGTTCCTGCGCGAGGCGATCCAGTTGGCGCTGCGCCCCGAGGGCCGCATCCTGCCCTCCCCGGTCGATGGCAAGGAGAACCGCGTCTACCGGGTCCCGGTCGGCGTCGTCGGCGTCATCTCCCCCTTCAACTTCCCCTTCCTGCTCTCGATCAAGTCGGTCGCGCCCGCCCTGGCGCTCGGCAACGCCGTCGTCCTCAAGCCGCACCAGAACACCCCGATCTGCGGCGGCACGCTGGTCGCCAAGGTCCTGGAGGAGGCCGGCCTGCCGGCCGGTCTGCTGAACGTCGTCGTCACCGACATCGCGGAGATCGGCGACGCCCTCCTGACTCACCCGGTCCCGAAGGTCATCTCCTTCACCGGCTCCGACCGGGTCGGCCAACACGTCGCCACGGTTTGCGCACAGCACTTCAAGCAGGCCGTCCTCGAACTCGGCGGCAACAGCGCCCTGATCGTCCTCGACGACGCCGACGTCGACTACGCGGTGGACGCGGCGGTCTTCAGCCGCTTCGTGCACCAGGGGCAGGTCTGCATGGCCGCCAACCGCATCCTGGTGGACCGCTCCCTGGAGGAGGAGTTCACCGCGAAGTTCGTGGCGAAGGTGCAGACCCTGCGCGTCGGCGACCCGGCCGACCCCGCCACCCACATCGGTCCGCTCATCAACTCCCAGCAGGCCGAGGCGGTCTCCTCGGTCGTCGACCAGACGGTGGCGGCCGGCGCCACGGCGCTGCTGCACGGCACGGTCGAGGGCAACCTGGTCTCCCCGTCCGTGCTCACCGGCCTCGCCGCCGACTCCCCCGTCCTGGGCCAGGAGATCTTCGGCCCGGTCGCGCTGATCGTTCCCTTCGACGGCGAGGAGGAGGCCGTGCGGATCGCCAACGACACCCCGTACGGGCTCAGCGGCGCCGTCCACACCGGGGACGTCGAGCGGGGCGTGCGGATGGCCAGGCGCATCCACACCGGCATGATCCACATCAACGACGGCACCGTTCACGACGAGCCGATCGTGCCCTTCGGCGGCGAGAAGCACTCGGGCGTCGGGCGGCTCAACGGCGAGGCGATGGTGGAGGCCTTCACCACCCAGAAGTGGATCTCCATCCAACACGGCCGGAGCCGCTTCCCCTTCTAGGACGGAAACCGTCCTAGATCCTCCGTACCGTGGGCGGAGCACACGAAGACCACGCCCACGGAAGGTGGTTCCCCATGGTTGCCCTTGTCCCCGCCGAGGCCCCCGGCGACGAGCGCGGCGCGTTCCTCAACTTCGTCGAGGCCCAGCGCGCCGCACTCCGCCGGGCGCTCCTCGGGCTCACCGAGGAGCAGGCGGCGAGCCGGCCCAGCGCCAGCGAGCTCAGCCTCTCCGGCCTGGTCAAGCACGTCGCGGAGGTGGAGTTGAACTGGCTCCGCCTCGCCCAGCAGCAGCCGAACGAGCGGCAGCGCGCCGAAGGGACCTGGGACGAGGGCTTCCGGCTCGTCGACGGCGAGACGATCCCCGGGGTCATCGGGTTCTGGGCGGACGTCGCCAAGCAGACGGACGCGTTCGTCCGCTCCGTGCCGAGCCTCGACGACACCTTCCCGCTGCCGCCCGCGCCCTGGTTCCCGAAGGACGGGCGGGTGTCCGTGCGCTGGATGCTGCTGCACCTGGTCCAGGAGATGGGGCGGCACGCCGGCCACGCCGACGTCATCCGCGAGTCGCTGGACGGCAAGGGTTCCTTCGAGCTGATCGCGGAGGAGCAGGGGCGCTGACCCCCGCCGCGTACCCTGGGTCGGAATGGACGCGGAGGTGCGTGGGATGTCGGCGATCCGTCTGCTCGTCCTGGGCGCGGTCAAGCAGCACGGCCGCGCCCACGGCTACCAGGTGCGGAACGACCTGGAGCACTGGGGCGCACACGAGTGGTCCCACGCCAAGCCGGGCTCCATCTACCACGCCCTGAAGCAGATGGCGAAGCAGGGACTACTGCACGCGCACGAGGTCGCCCCGAGCACCGCGGGCGGGCCCCCGCGGGTCGAGTACGAGCTGACGGACCGGGGCGCCCAGGAGTACGTCGAGCTGCTCCGCGGGGCCCTGGCCACGTACGACCGGGAGGTGGACGTGGTGTCGGCGGCCATCGGCTTCATGGTCGACCTGCCCCGGGCGGAGGTCGTGGAGCTGTTGCGCCGGCGGGTGCGGGGGCTCGACGCGTGGCGCGCTGAGGTCACCGACCACTACGTGCCGGAGGGCGGCCCGGAACGGCTCGGCCACATCGGCGAGATCATGCGCCTGTGGGTCCGCTCCGCGGACGTCGGCAAGGAGTGGACGCTCGGTCTGATCGAGCGGATCGAGGGCGGGGCGTACGTGTTCGCGGGCGAGGGCGAACCCTTCGTGGGGGTGCTGGCGGACGGCCGGGAGAACCCGCATGCCACCTGATCCTCCGGGCTGGCGGGGACGTCAGCGCCGCGCCCCGCCCCGTTCGTCGAGTTCGAGCAGCGGACGGCCGGTGACGATCAGCCAGGCCGGCAGCGAGGCCAGGCAGAGCATGGCCAGCATGGGCGGGGAAGCGGCGACGACGGCACCGGTGAAGAGGCTGAGCCAGCCCTGCCGGGTGGTGGCGAGCAGCACGCCGAGGACGCCCGCGGAGACGGCCACGGTCGGATGGACCTCGGGCACCAGGGCCTGGACGAGCGCCCCGAAGGCCGCGCCGATGAAGACCGCGGGGAAGATCCGGCCGCCCCGGAAGCCGCAGGAGGCGGCGACGAGGAGGGCGAAGAGCTTCACGACCGCCATCTTGGCCAGGTCGCCGGAGGACCAGCTGCCGATCGAGGCGGAGAGCTCCTTGACCTCGTCCAGGCCCTTGAAGAGGGTCAGGGGCCCGCCGAGCGCCCCGAGCAGGCCCAGGAGCAGACCGCCGACCGGCAGCATCAGCATGGGGTGCCGGAGCCGCCGGAAGACGGCGTGCACGTACGGGAAGAGGTAGCAGGAGACGAGGCCGAAGGCGGCTGCGGCGGAAGCGATCAGCAGGGTGGCGAGGAGGTCGTCGAAGCCGGGGTCGTTCAGGGCCGGGAGTCCCATGTCGAAGGTGGGCTCGGCGAGCAACTGGGTGGTTGCGGCGCCGGCGCCGGCGGCGACGAGCGGGGCGAAGAGCCGGTCCCAGAGGGAGCCGCGGCCCGGCTGCCCGACCAGCGCCTCGGAGATGATCAGGGCGGCTGCCACCGGCGTGCCGAAGAGGGCGCCGATGGTGGCCGAGGAGGCCAGCCCGACCCAGGCGGCGGCCGGTACGGCGGGGGCCGCCCGGTGGCCGGCCCAGTAGACGAGGGCGATGTTGGCGCCGATGATCGGGTTCTCGGGGCCGAGGCTGACGCCGCCGGCCAGTGCGAGGGTGCTCGCGACCAGCAGGCCCGGCACCACCCCGAGGCCGAGGGGTGCTCCGCCGAGCCCCTCGGAGGCCGGGTCGGGGCCCGCGTGCCCCGGTGCCTTCCACACGACGAGGCCCACGGCGATGCCCGTCGCCGTGAGCATGATGATCATCCAGAGCGAGGAGTAGCGCCCGATGCCGAGCGCGTCCGGCAGGTCTCCCCAGAGCACGTCCTGGAACTGCTCGGCGAGGGCGCTGATCCCGAGGTACAGCAGGCCCGCCAGCACCCCGACGACGAGGGCGGGCAGGATCTGGGGGAGCAGGGTGCGGGCGGGCGCCTCCGGGGGAGGCGCGGGCTGGTCGGTGGCCACCGACCCACCATAAGTGAGCAAAAGCCCCACAACGCCCCGAGCAACGCCCGCGTCGATGCGCATGCCTCACGCCGCGTCAGCTCGCGCCGCACCCACGGCCGCGGGAAGCCGGCGAGGGGCCGGTGTTCAAGGGGCCGGTGTCCGAGGGGCCGGTGTCCGAGGGGGGCGGACGCCCGCACCCCGCCCGGAGGGCCCGACCGGCTCAGGTCCGTGGTGCGATCACCACTGCGGTGCCGTACGCGCACACCTCCGTGCCCACGTCCGCCGCCTCCGTCACGTCGAAGCGGAACATCAGCACGGCGTTCGCCCCGCGCGCCTTCGCCTGGTCCACCAGGCGCTGCATCGCCTGGTTGCGGGTCTGCACCAGGGTCTTCGTCAGTCCCTTCAGCTCCCCGCCGACCATTGACTTCAAGCCCGCACCGATCTGGCTGCCCAGATGGCGGGAGCGCACGGTGAGCCCGAAGACCTCGCCGATCACCTGGCGGACCTCGAAGCCCGGCACGTCGTTCGTCGTCACCACCAGCACGTCGGCCTGCGGTCCCTGACCGCCCCCGAATTCATCGATGCCCATCGGCACGCACCTCCTGACACCCAAGACTCGGGCCGCCGGCCCCGCTCCGCATCCCGTGTGGGCCGGGTGGAACTGGGGGCCTCCGGACCGCGTTGATAGCTTGGGGCCCGTCGCCCCCCTCACGCTTGGGCCAGCCGCCTCCCAAGCCCCCACCGACCGCAGGAGCCCGGAACCGTGAACACGCTTGCCCTCGGACCGAGCTGGCTGGACCCGGACTATCTGATCCAGACCTTTGGTCTGATCGGTGTCCTGGCCATCGTCTTCGCCGAATCCGGCCTCCTCATCGGGTTCTTCCTGCCCGGCGATTCGCTGCTCTTCACCACCGGCCTGCTCGTCACCACGGGCAAGCTCGACCAGCCGCTCTGGCTGGTGTGCACCCTGGTGGTGGCCGCCGCGGTCATCGGCGACCAGGTCGGCTACCTCTTCGGCCGGAAGGTCGGCCCGGCCCTCTTCAAGCGCCCCGACTCCAAGCTCTTCAAGCAGGAGAACGTCGAGAAGGCGCACGAGTTCTTCGAGAAGCACGGACCGAAGTCGCTGATCCTGGCCCGTTTCGTCCCCATCGTCCGGACCTTCACGCCGATCATCGCCGGTGTCAGCCGGATGAACTACCGCTCCTTCATCATCTTCAACGTCATCGGCGGCGTCCTCTGGGGCGCCGGTGTGACCCTGCTCGGCGCCTCCCTCGGCAAGATCGATTTCGTTCACCGGCACATCGAGGCGATCCTCGTCGGCATCGTGCTGATCTCCGTGATCCCGGTCGCCATCGAGATCCTGCGCGCCCGCTCCCAGGGCAAGAAGAACCCGCCCCAGAGCGACCACGACGCCCCCGGCACCCCCAATCCGCAGTCTCCCCGTGGGCGCCACGCCAAGCGGTAGGGCGTCCGGAAGGCGCTAGAAACCCCGGGTGCGCTTCGCCGCGCGCCGTGCCGCCGCCGCACCCGGGGCCTGCATGAAGAGGCGGGCCAGCTCCCCTCCCAGGTTCACGCCGATCGCGATCGCCAGGGCGAGCGCCGCTGCCTTCGCCAGATAGGCGAAGCCCTGGTCCAGGCTGTTCTGGGCGATCGAGAGGACCCCGAAGTACGTCGCCGAACCGGGCAGCAGCGGCCCGATCGCCGCCGTCACGTACGGCAGCGAGGAGGTGTGGCGGTAACGGGCGACCAACTGCCCGAACAGGCCCACCAGACCGGCCGCCACCGCCGTCGCCATCACCGCCGACCCCTCGGCGGTCACCGCGATCGCCCCGTAGACCACCCAGGCCACCCCGCCGTTCAGCGTCGCGAACAGCACCGTCGCCCGCGACTGCTGCAACAGGATCGCGAAGGTCGCGCACAACACCATCGACGCCAGGATCTGCGTCACCGGCCGCTCCACCGCCCGCAGCAGCCCCTCCGGGTTCAGCTGGGCGCCGAACTGCACCGACAGGTACAGCACCGACAGCACGCCCACCACGATCGCGACGAAGAAGTACGTGACCTCCAGGAGGCGTGCCGACGCCGTGATGTAGAAGCCGGTCAGACCGTCCTGCACCGCCGCGACCAGGGCCCTTCCCGGGATCAGCGCGAACAGGCCACCGGTGATCACCGCGGACGGCCGCAGGCCCGCGTGCAGCAGCGTCAGCAGCACCCCCATCGCGGCCGGCGGCATCGCCGCCACCAGGAACTGGTAGAACTCCGGCAGCCCGCGTCCCGCGCACAACCACGCCAGCCGGTCGCCGAGGACCGCACCCAGTGCCGCCACGAAGAAGACCGTGACGCCGCCGCCCAGCAGCACCGATGCCGCCCCCGCCAGAACGCCGGCCGCCGCCGTCAGGGCCCAGCCCGGGTACGGGTGCCGGTTGCGCCGGATCTCCGCGAGCCTCCGGTAGGCCTCTTCGGGCGTCACCTCGTGCGCCCGCGCGTTCAGGTCCGCGAGCAGTTGGTAGACCGCCGCGAGCCGGGTGTAGTCCGTGCCCCGGCGCCGTACCGTCCGGTTCGCCGTGATCGGGTCGTCCACCAGCGACGGCTGGTAGGTGACGGACAACAGCGTGAACGTGACCGTCGGCTCCACCCGGTCCAGACCGTACGAGCGGCAGACCACGAACATCGCCGCCTCGACGTCCTCCGCGCCCTCGCCGCCCGCGAGCAGCAGTTCGCCGATGCGCAGCGTCAGGTCGAGCACGCGCGGCACCGACGGCCCCGGCTCGTCCTCCGCCTTGCGCGGCGCCTCCGGCACCGGCCGCTCGCCGACCGGGAGCCGCAGCATGGTCCGCATCCGGTCCTGCCACGGGGCGTCCTGGGAGAGCCGCACCATCGGTATTCCGGCGGCCGGGGTGAACGCGGGCGGCGAGGTCTTCGAGGAGTACGTGGCCGGAGGGGCGAACGCCGAACCCTCCTGCTCGTGCGGCGGTTCCGTCGTCAGGCCCGGCGGAAGGGCGAACTCCGACGTCGCGTGCTCCTCCTCGGGCGGCGCGGGCGGTTCCACCCCGGCCGGCGCCACGAAGGCGCTCCGCGCCTCGTCCGACTGCGGCTTCCGGTCCTCCAGGGCCTGCTCGGCGCCCTCCGGTTCCGCCACCACTCTCTCTCCGCTCCTGCTCGGGACTCTTCAGACCTCAGAATCGTGGATTCCAGTGTGGACTCCTACGGCCCCGCCTACCCGAGAGGGGGAATCCCATGACCCGCACCACGGAGTTTCCCGACGGGAGGGCCGTCGCCCGGGGCCCGCGCCGTCCCGGAGCCCGCGCCGGCGCCCCGCGCCAGAGCCGCCGCCGCGTGCGAAAGGCGGTGCACCCCGAGGGGCGCACCGCCTTTCACACGATCACGTAAACCGGGGCTCAGTGGCCGCCCTGCTCCTTGAAGCGCGCGTACGACTTCTCGACCTCGGCCTCGGCCTCGGCGCGGCCGACCCAGTCGGCGCCCTCGACCGACTTGCCCGGCTCCAGGTCCTTGTAGACCTCGAAGAAGTGCTGGATCTCCAGGCGGTCGAACTCCGCCACGTGGTGGATGTCCCGCAGGTGCTCCATGCGCGGGTCCGTCGCCGGCACGCACAGCAGCTTGTCGTCGCCGCCGGCCTCGTCCGTCATGCGGAACATGCCGATGGCGCGGCACTTGATGAGGCAGCCCGGGAAGGTCGGCTCGTCGAGGATCACGAGCGCGTCCAGCGGGTCACCGTCCTCGCCGAGGGTGTTCTCGACGAAGCCGTAGTCGGTCGGGTAGGCCGTCGAGGTGAAGAGGCGACGGTCCAGACGGATACGGCCGGTCTCGTGGTCGACCTCGTACTTGTTACGCGATCCCTTGGGGATCTCGATGGTGACGTCGAACTCCACGGGTGGCTCCTCCTGAATCAACACAAGTGAATGCTCGCGACGACGCGCGGTGATTAAGTGTCCCTCACGCACGTGTGTGATCGCGAAAGGGGCTGGTCAGCAATGCCGGAGCCGAGAACGTGGCAGCTCGCGACGGGCTCCGCTGCCCTCGGTCTCGCCCTGGCCGCCGCGGCGGTGACCGCTGCCGGACCATGGGACGGGGGCCAGCGTACGGCCGAGCGGGCCCGCGCCGCCGCCCCCGTGGCGGGTGGCACGCGTCACGCCCCGCCCCCGGCGCCCCCGGCACCCGCCGCCCCGCGCCGTCCCGCGCCCGCCCCCAGCGCCCCCGGCGTCCTCGCCGCCCTGCACGCCCCGCTCCCCGCCGGCCGCGCCCCCGACCTCGCCGCCGCCCTCGTCCCGCTCCTCGCCGACCCCGGCCTCGGCCCGCTCCGCACCGCCTCCGTCGTCGACACCGCCACCGGCAGGCAGGTGTACGGGGAAGGCGCGGGCACCCCCATGACCCCCGCCTCCACCATCAAGATCGCCACCGTCACCGCCGCGCTCTCCGCCCTCGGCCCCGACCACCGCATCGCCACCACCGTCACCGCCGCCCCCGACGGCCGGACCGTCACCCTCACCGGCGGCGGCGACCCCACTCTCGACCCGGCCCGGCTGAAGGCCCTCGCCGCCGACACCGCCCGCGCCCTCAAGGCCCGCGGCCACGCCTCGGTACGCCTCGCCTACGACACGAGCCTCTACCGGGGGCCAGCCCGCCACCCCATCGGCCCCAACGAGAACATCGCCCCCGTCGTCGCCCTCATGACCCGCGAAGGGCGCCTCGACGACAGCCACAAGGGCCCCGCCCCCCGCGCCGTCGACCCCGCGGGCGACACCGCCACCGCCTTCGCCGACCTCCTCGCCGCCGCCGGCGTCGAGGTCACCGGCGCCCCCGCTCCCGGACCCACCCCGGCCGGGCCCCCGCTCGCCCGCACGCTCTCCGCCCCCCTCGCGGACCTGGCCGAACGCACCCTCACCCACAGCGACAACGACCTCGCCGAGGCCCTCGCCCGGCAGACCGCCCTCGCCCGCAAGCAGCCCGCGAGCTTCGCGGGGGGTGAGAAGGCCGTCCACGACGAACTCGCCGGACTCGGCCTCCCCGTCGCCGGCGCCCGCTTCGCCGACGGCAGCGGACTCGACCGCCGCGACCGCGTCTCGGCCGCCCTCCTCACCGCCCTCCTCACCCGGGCGGCCGACCCCGCCAGCCCCGCCCTGCGCCCGCTCCTCACCGGGCTGCCCGTCGGGGGCTTCACCGGCACCCTCGCCGGTCGCTTCGACAGCGCTCCCGCCGCCGCGGGCGCCGGACTGGTCCGCGCCAAGACCGGCACGCTCACCGGCGTCAACACACTCGCCGGGACCGTCGTCACCCCGGACGGCCGCCTCCTCGCCTTCGCGTTCCTCGCCGCTCGCACCCGTTCCCCGTACGAGGCGCAGCCCGCCCTCGACCGGCTCGCCGCAGCCCTGGCCGACCGGGGCTGATCCCGGCCGGCCGGGTTCCCTCCGGCCGTCCCGACCGGACCGGCTCCGACCCGCACCGAACCCTCACCGAAGAGGCGTCGAGCCCGTACGGTTGACGCATGACGAGCATCGGTGGTGCAGGCACGTCCGGGATGGTCGACTGGAACCTCGCGGTGGCGACCGCGACCCGCCTCGTGCGTCCCGGTCCCGAGGTCAGCCGCGACGAGGCCCGCGAGGTCGTCGCCGAACTCCGCAGACACGCCAAGGCGTCCGAAGAGCACGTCCGTGCCTACACCCGGATGATTCCCGAGGGTGCCGAACCCCACGACGCCCCCGTCCTCGTCGTCGACCGCGCCGGCTGGATCCGGGCCAACGTCGCCGGATTCCGGGAACTCCTCACCCCGCTCCTCGGCAAGATGCAGGAGCGCCGCGCCGGCAACCCCGGCAGCGCCGTCCTCGGAGCCGTCGGAGGCAAGGTCACCGGCGTCGAGCTCGGCATGTTGCTGTCCTTCCTCGCCTCCCGCATCCTCGGGCAGTACGAGACCTTCGCACCGGCCACCCGCGAACTCCCCGCCGCACCGGCCGGCGGCGGCCGGCTGCTCCTCGTCGCCCCGAACATCGTCCACGTCGAGCGCGAGCTCGACGTCTCCCCCCACGACTTCCGGCTCTGGGTCTGCCTCCACGAGGAGACCCACCGCACCCAGTTCACCGCCGTCCCCTGGCTCCGCGACCACCTGCAGGGCGAGATCCAGTCGTTCCTCGCCGCCACCGACGTCGACCCCGGCACCGTCGTCGAGCGCCTCCGCGAGGCCGCCCAGGCCCTCGCCGGAGGGAGGCCCGAGGGAGAGCGGGGAGAGCCCTCCCCGTCCTTCGTCGAACTCGTCCAGACCCCCGAGCAGCGCGAGGTCCTCGGCCGCCTCACCGCCGTCATGTCCCTCCTCGAGGGCCACGCCGACTACGTCATGGACGGGGTGGGACCCCAGGTGGTGCCCTCCGTCGCGGAGATCCGCGAGAAGTTCCAGGCCCGCCGCGCCCGCGGCGCCTCCCGCCTCGACCTCGCCCTGCGCCGGCTCCTCGGCCTCGACGCCAAGCTCCGCCAGTACCGCGACGGCGAGCGCTTCGTCCGCGCCGTCGTCGACCAGGTCGGCATGGACGGCTTCAACCGGGTGTGGACCTCGCCCAACACGCTCCCCACCAAGGCGGAGATCGCGGCCCCGGCCGATTGGATCGCGCGGGTGCACCGCAGGGCGGACTCCTGAGACGGGCGCGACGCACGGAACGGAAGCGCCTCGGAACATCCCGCCAATCACCCATCTGAGGGACCCTTGCCCTGGGGTGAGGCGTGCAATGCTCGGGTAACGGCCGGGTTTCTGTCACCATCGACGCACTCTGAGTGACCAAACCCCCCTTTCCGACCGTTAAGACTCCGACCGAGGCACCCCACTCCATCACGAAGGGCACCGGACATGGGTCCCCATCCTGCGGTCGCGGCGATACGCCTGGCGGTCCGCCGCGTACTCCACGACGTCATCACCGAACACGCCACCACGGAGGCCGAGCACACCCCCTTGGTGCTCGTCGCCTGCTCCGGAGGCGCCGACTCCATGGCGCTCGCCTCCGCCCTCGCCTTCGAGGCCCGCAAACTTCCCGTGCGCGCCGGCGGCATCACCGTCGACCACGGCCTCCAGGACGGCTCCGACCTCCGGGCCGTCGAGGTCGCCGGACGCATGACCGCCCTCGGCCTCACCCCGGCCGAAGCCGTCGCCGTCACCGTCGGCCACGAGTCCACGGCGGCGGCCCACGGCGCCTCCTATGCGGGAGGCGGGCGAAGGGTCGGCCCCGAGGCAGCCGCCCGCGACGCCCGCTACGCCGCCCTCGACGCCGCCGCGGAGCGCCACGGCGCCGCCGCCGTCCTGCTCGGTCACACCCGTGACGACCAAGCGGAGACGGTGCTCCTCGGCCTCGCCCGCGGCTCCGGCATCCGCTCCCTCTCCGGCATGGCCGCCGTCTCCGGTGCCGCCCGCCGGTACCGGCGCCCCTTCCTGCAGCTCGACCGCCAGACCGTCCGCAAGGCGTGCATCGCGCAGGAGCTCGCGGTCTGGGACGATCCGCACAACAGCGACCCCGCCTACACCCGCTCGCGGCTGCGCCACGAGGGACTCCCCGCCCTCGAGAAGGCCCTCGGCAAGGGGGTCGTCGAAGCCCTCGCCCGAACGGCCCAACTCTCCCGGGACGACGCCGACGCCCTCGACACCTGGGCCGCCGACGCCGAGACCGCCGTACGCGACGCCGCGGGCGCCCTCGAATGCGCCAAGCTCTTCGGGCTGCCCCCCGCCGTACGCCGCCGTGTCCTGCGTCGCGCCGTCATCGCCGAGGGCGCCCCCGCCGGCTCGCTCTTCGCCCGACACATCGAAGAAGTCGACCGGCTCATCACCGGATGGCGCGGTCAGGGCGCCATCAACCTGCCCGGCCGCGTCGAAGCACGCCGGCAGGGTGGCAGACTGGTCATCCGGCAAGGCTGACGCACGCTGCAACGAAAGTGACCCGGGTGAACGAGAAGGACATGGGCACCGACCTCCAGTCGGTGCTCATCACCAAGGAAGAGATCGACGCCAAGCTGGCAGAGCTGGCCGCGAAGATCGATGCGGAATACGCGGGCAAGGACCTGCTCATCGTCGGAGTCCTCAAGGGCGCCGTGATGGTGATGGCGGATCTGGCTCGCGCCCTTTCCACCCCCGTCACCATGGACTGGATGGCCGTTTCGTCCTACGGCGCCGGCACCCAGTCCTCGGGCGTCGTCCGGATCCTCAAGGACCTGGACACCGACATCAAGGGCAAGCACGTCCTGATCGTCGAGGACATCATCGACTCCGGCCTGACCCTGTCCTGGCTGCTCTCGAACCTCGGTTCGCGCGAGCCCGCCTCCCTGGAGGTGTGCACCCTCCTGCGCAAGCCGGAGGCCGCGAAGGTCGCCATCGACGTCAAGTGGATCGGCTTCGACATCCCCAACGAGTTCGTCGTCGGTTACGGCCTCGACTACGCCGAGAAGTACCGGAACCTTCCGTTCGTCGGCACGCTCGCCCCACACGTCTACGGCGGCTGAGACCGCCCCCGTACGGGGAACCCACACCGCCTTCCCCCCGTTGAACCAGGGGAAGGCGGTCAAGGGCGACGATGCTGAGGTACCGTCCGAAGAACAGCTTTTTCACACAGCAGCTCTTACAGCAGCATTTTCCTACGGGCAGGAGGGACGGAGCGTTCTCGCTCCGTATGGATGGACGTGAAGCGATACTTCCGTGGGCCGGTCATGTGGATCGTGCTGGCCGTCCTCGCCGTGGTCGTGCTGATGCAGTTCGTCGGCTCGTCCGAGGGCTACAAGACGGTGGACACCAGCAAGGTCGTCCAGGCGATCGACAAGAACCAGGTCAAAACCGCACAGCTCACCACTGGTGACGAGCAGGCCATCAAGATCGAGCTCATCGACGGCCAGAAGATCGACAAGAGCAGCAAGGTCCAGGCCAGCTACATCGGCACGCAGGGCGCCGACCTGGCCGACAAGCTGCAGGACAAGTTCGAGGCCGGACAGATCGAGGGCGGTTACACCGTCTCCCCCAAGGAGCAGTCGCCGCTCCTCTCGATCCTGTTCTCCCTCCTGCCCATCGTCCTCATCGTGCTCGTCTTCCTCTTCCTGATGAACCAGATGCAGGGCGGCGGCTCCCGCGTCATGCAGTTCGGCAAGTCCAAGGCGAAGCTCATCACCAAGGACACGCCGAAGACGACCTTCGCCGACGTGGCCGGCTCCGACGAGGCCGTCGAGGAGCTCCACGAGATCAAGGAATTCCTCCAGGAGCCCGCGAAGTTCCAGGCCGTCGGCGCCAAGATCCCCAAGGGCGTCCTGCTCTACGGTCCGCCCGGAACCGGCAAGACGCTCCTCGCGCGTGCCGTGGCCGGCGAAGCCGGCGTGCCGTTCTACTCGATCTCCGGCTCCGACTTCGTCGAGATGTTCGTCGGTGTCGGCGCCTCCCGTGTCCGCGACCTCTTCGAGCAGGCCAAGGCCAATGCTCCGGCGATCGTCTTCGTCGACGAGATCGACGCCGTCGGACGCCACCGCGGCGCCGGCCTCGGCGGCGGCCACGACGAGCGCGAGCAGACGCTCAACCAGCTCCTCGTCGAGATGGACGGCTTCGACGTCAAGGGTGGGGTCATCCTCATCGCGGCCACGAACCGTCCGGACATCCTCGACCCCGCCCTCCTGCGGCCCGGCCGCTTCGACCGGCAGATCGCCGTCGACCGCCCGGACATGCAGGGCCGTCTGGAGATCCTCAAGGTCCACCAGAAGGGCAAGCCGGTCGCCCCGGACGTCGACCTCGGCGCCGTCGCCCGTCGCACCCCCGGCTTCACCGGCGCGGACCTCTCCAACGTCCTCAACGAGGCGGCGCTCCTCACCGCCCGCAGCGACCAGAAGCTGATCGACAACAAGGCGCTGGACGAGGCGATCGACCGCGTGGTCGCGGGCCCGCAGAAGCGGACCCGGATCATGTCGGACAAGGAGAAGAAGATCACCGCGTACCACGAGGGCGGCCACGCCCTGGTCGCGGCGGCCTCGCCGAACTCCGACCCCGTCCACAAGATCACCATCCTGTCCCGCGGTCGTGCGCTGGGCTACACGATGGTCCTGCCGGACGAGGACAAGTACTCCACCACCCGCAACGAGATGCTCGACCAGCTGGCCTACATGCTGGGCGGCCGGGCGGCCGAGGAGCTCGTCTTCCACGACCCGACCACGGGCGCGGCGAACGACATCGAGAAGGCCACGGCCACCGCTCGCGCGATGGTCACCCAGTACGGCATGACCGAGCGTCTCGGTGCCATCAAGTTCGGCGGCGACAACACCGAGCCCTTCCTCGGCCGTGAGATGGCCCACCAGCGCGACTACTCGGAAGAGGTCGCGGCGCTGGTCGACGAAGAGGTCAAGAAGCTCATCGAGACCGCGCACAACGAGGCCTGGGAGATCCTGGTCGAGAACCGCGACCTCCTCGACAACCTGGTCCTCGCCCTGCTGGAGAAGGAGACGCTGGGCAAGGAGGAGATCGCCGAGATCTTCGCCCCCATCGTCAAGCGCCCGGCCCGACCCGCCTGGACCGGTTCGGCGCGTCGCACCCCGTCCACGCGTCCGCCGGTGCTCTCCCCCAAGGAGCTCGCCCTGACGAACAGCGCGAACGGCACGGCGGCCCCGACGGTGGACACCACCAAGGGCATCGACATCGCCCCGGTGGACACCCCGGAGGACTGACCCCCGGCACCCCCGGAATGGAAGCCGCGCCCCCATAGGTTCTAGCCTGTGGGGGCGCGGCTCTTCGCGCACCGAGTGCAGACGGAACGAGGCAGAGATGACCGACCCGGTGACGCTGGACGGCGAGGGCACGATCGGCGACTTCGACGAGAAGCGCGCCGAGAACGCCGTACGGGAGCTCCTCATCGCGGTCGGCGAGGACCCTGACCGTGAGGGCCTGCAGCAGACGCCCGCACGCGTTGCGCGTGCCTACAGGGAGTTGCTGGCGGGCATGCGCCAGGAGCCCGAGGACGTCCTGACCACTACTTTCGATCTTGGTCACGATGAGATGGTCCTCGTGAAGGACATCGAACTCGTCAGCTTCTGCGAGCACCATTTGCTTCCGTTCCACGGGGTGGCCCACGTGGGCTACATCCCTGCGGAAAGCGGCAAGATCACGGGGCTCTCGAAGCTGGCCCGTCTGGTCGACGTCTTCGCCCGGCGCCCGCAGGTCCAGGAGCGCCTGACGACCCAGATCGCCGATTCGCTGATGAAGATCCTGGAGGCCCGTGGTGCGATCGTCGTGATCGAGGCCGAGCACATGTGCATGTCGCTCCGCGGCATCCGCAAGCCGGGCGCGAAGACGACGACCTCGGCGGTGCGCGGCCAGCTTCGGGACGCCACGACGCGCGCCGAGGCCATGTCCCTGATACTGGCCCGCTAGGGCGCGTGGCGAAGGTCCCGTCCGCCCCGCGGGGCGGACGGCGCCGCTTTCGCCCCACGCACCAGGACCCCACGGGAAGCTGCCGCCCCGGGGCCGACAGGACCGGTCCACCGGGGGCGGCCCTGCTCGGGGTCTGACGGGCCTCAGGCGGCCGGGGACCGGTTCCCGTCGTTGTCCTCCGGGAGCTTGCAGACCCGCTCCAGGAAGAGGGCGGCGGCGATGACGGCGATGCCCGCCGCGACCGAGAGGGCCGCATAGACGGCCTGGTCGCGACGGGCCGGAACCTCCAGGGAACCGAGGAGGAAGACGCCGGTGCCGCCGTACATGCCGGCGACGAGGGCGGCGACCAGCGCGCTCGCCTGGCCGAAGACCACCGCACGGGCGGCCATCAGCGGTTCGACGCCCTTGGCGTCGGGGCGGCGCTCCCGCTGGGCCTTGAGACGGGCCCGGATCGACAGGGCGGTTGCGGTCAGGATGACGGCGATCACGGTCAGGACGATGGGCGCCGCGACCGGCACGCCCGGAAGAGTGCCGACCGCGTTCCACAGCTGGGCGCCGCCCCAGGAGAGGACGCCCGCCCCGAGGAACAGTCCGGCGAGCACTTTCAGCCGCAGTTGTTTCACCGGGTGTCCTTCGTGTGGTCGCGGAGGCGGTCTGCCACGAGCGTAACGACTACTCGGGCA
The DNA here is from genome assembly GCF_042743065.1 of Streptomyces sp. NPDC058872. Lineage (NCBI taxonomy): Bacteria > Bacillati > Actinomycetota > Actinomycetes > Kitasatosporales > Streptomycetaceae > Streptomyces > Streptomyces sp. NPDC058872. The sequence continues at coordinate 53,022 of NZ_JBHYMK010000038.1, read as the reverse complement.
GACGGAGTTCCAGGTCGGCACGGGGAGTGACGCCCTCCCGGCCGACGGCGGCCAGCAGGTCGACCACCGGGCCGAGGCCGGGGAGCTGGGCGTCGGGGTCCACGTCGTGCCAGGGGGCGAGGACGAAGGCGCGCTGGTGCGCACGCGGGTGCGGGAGGGTGAGGACCGGGTCCTCGGATACCAGGTCCGCGTACGCGACGATGTCGACGTCGATGGTGCGCGCGCCCCAGCGCTGCTCGCGGACGCGGTGGAAGGCCTCCTCGACGGCGTGGGCCCGCTCCAGCAGGGAGGAGGGGGGCAGCGTCGTCTTCACGAGGGCGACGGCGTTGAAGTACGAGGGCTGGCTGCCGGGCTCGACGCCCCAGGGCTCCGTCTCGTAGACGGGGGAGACGGCCTTCACCCGGAGGCCGGGGGTGTCGCCGAGGGCGTCGATGGCGCCCTGGAGGGTCTCCAGGCGGTTGCCGAGGTTGGCGCCGAGGGCCAGGACGGCCCAGCGCGGGTTGGAGAGCGTCGTGTCCGCCGCGTCGACGGTCGCGACGACGGAGGCGGGTACGGGCTGGACGGTGGGGTCGCTCTGGGTCGGCTTCATCGTCGGCTCCGGGTGATCGTGATGGTCACGTCGTCGAAGGGCACGGTGATGGGCGCGTCCGGCTTGTGGACGACGACCTCCACTTCTTGTACCCCGGCGTGGCTGAGGCACTGCTGGGCGATGCGCTCGGCGAGGGTCTCGATCAGGTCGACGGGCTCGCCCTGGACGACGTCGACGACCTCTTCGGCGACGATGCCGTAGTGCACGGTCTTCGAAAGGTCGTCCTCGGCAGCCGCCGGGCGGGTGTCCAGGCCGAGGACCAGGTCCACGATGAAGGTCTGGCCCTCCTCGCGCTCCTTGGGGAAGACGCCGTGGTGGCCTCGGGCCTTGAGGCCGCGCAGCGCGACACGATCCACGCGAATCACTCCTGCTGTCGTAGTTCGGGGGCACGCAGCCGGGTGCGGACGGCCGGGTGTCCATGCTCGAATCTACCTGCGGGCACCGACAGGGCCTGCCCGCGGGGGGGCCGGGCGACGGGTCAGAGGGGCGGCTCGGTGCCTTCCGCGCCGGTCTCCGGGCCCTCTTCCTCGTTCGAGGCGAGCACGGGGGAGGCGTGGTGGGACCAGATCCGCCAGCCCTCGGGCGTGCGGCGGAACACGTTGGTGGCGACGACGAGCTGACCGACGAGGGGGCCCAGTTCGGCGCCGTCCTCGGCGGGACCGCCGCTGAGGATGTTCTCGGTGCAGGTGACGAGGGCGGTGTCGCCGCCCAGCGAGATCCGCAGGTCGGTGAGGAAGAACTGGATGTACTCGGTGTTCGCCATGATCAGGGCGTACGAGCGGAGCACCTCGCCGCGACCGGTGAGGACGGGCCAGCCGGGATGGACGCAGGTGACGGGGGCGGCCCCGTCGGCCCCCTCGTCGAGCCACAGCCCTGCGAGGCCTTCGAAGTCACCCGTCTCCATGGCCTCGTAGAAGGCGGTGTTGGCGGCTTCGACGGCCGCCCGGTCGGCCGCCCCTTCGGTGCCGCGCGGGTGGCTCACGCGGCTCCCTCGACGGCCCTCGCGACGCGCACGGCGTCGGCGGTGGCCCGTACTTCGTGGACGCGGACGGCCCACGCCCCGGCACGGGCGGCGAGCGCCGAGACCGCGGCGGTGGCGGCGTCGCGCTCGCGGGCGGGGGGCGGGGAGGCGCCCTCACGGGCGAGGACGTGGCCGAGGAACCGCTTGCGGGAGGCGGCGACGAGGAGGGGGCGGCCGAGCGCGCGCAGTTCGGCGAGGTGCGCGACGAGGGCGAGGTCGTGGGGGGCCAGCTTGGCGAAGCCGAGGCCGGGGTCGATGACGATCCGCTCGGGGTCGATCCCGCCGTCGATGACCGCCTCCAGGCGGGTGCGGAGTTCCGCGACGACCTCGCCGACGACGTCGTCGTACACGGCGAGGCGGTTCATGTCCGCGCTGAAGCCGCGCCAGTGCATGACGACGAAGGGGACCTCGGCGGCGGCCACGGCGGGGACCATGGCGGGGTCGGCGAGGCCACCGCTGACGTCGTTGACCAGCACGGCGCCGGCGGCGACGGCCCGGGCGGCGACGGAGGCGCGCATGGTGTCGACGGAGACCGTGACGCCTTCGGCGGCGAGGCCGCGGACGACGGGCACCACCCGGCGGAGCTCTTCCTCCTCGTCCACCCGGGTGGCGCCGGGGCGGGTGGACTCGCCACCGACGTCGACGAGGTCGGCGCCCTGGGCAACCAGGTCGAGGCCGTGCTTGACGGCGGCCGTGGTGTCGAACCACCGGCCGCCGTCGGAGAAGGAATCGGGGGTCACGTTGACCACGCCCATGACCGCACAGCGGTCCCACTCGGGCAGGCCCCGGGCCGTGCCCCGGTCGATCGTCGTACGCATGTGTCCAGCGTAGGGCCCGAGGGCCGGATCAGGCCGTGTGGACCGGCGGCCGGGCGCACCGGGCACCCCGGTCCGGGCCGCCCGGCGCGCCCCGGTCAAGCGGCGTGGGCCTCGTGTTCGGCGGCCCGGGCGGGGACGATGTGGGCACACGGGCGGGGCGCGGTGGCCGGGCGGGTGTGGGCGAAGGGGCGTGGCAGGGAGAGGTGCACGAAGCCCTCGGCCTGCAGGGCGGCGAAGCCGATGCGGGGGAGGTCGCGGCTCTGGCGGTAGACCAGGAAACGGGGTTCCCAGCGCGGCTGGAACTTGGCGTTGAACTTGTAGAGCGACTCGATCTGGAACCAGCGGGAGAGGAAGACCAGGAGCCCGCGCCAGAGGCGCAGGACGGGGCCGGCGCCGATCTTCTCGCCGCGGGCGAGTGCGGCGCGGAACATCGCGAAGTTGAGCGACACCCGTGCGATGCCCAGGGTGGGGGAGGACTGGAGGGCGGCGACGATGAGCAGCTCGTTCATCCCGGGGTCGGCGGAGCGGTCGCGGCGCATCAGTTCGAGGGACATGCCGTCGGTGCCCCAGGGGACGAAGTGGATGATCGCCTTGAGGTCGCCGTACGGGGAGGCGTCGTCCGCCTTGTGCGCGGTCGCTATCACGGCGTCGCCGTCACCGGGGGCGCCGATCCGGCCGAGGGCCATGGAGAAGCCGCGTTCGGTGTCGGTGCCGCGCCAGTCGGCGGCGGCGCGGCGGATCCGGTCGAGTTCGTCCTCGTCGAGGTCACGGACCCGACGGACCCGGGTGGTGTAGCCGTTGCGCTCGATGCGCTTGACCATCTGGCGGACGTTGCGCATGGCCCGGCCGGTGAGGGAGAAATCCGCGACGTCGACCACCGCCTCGTCGCCGAGTTCGAGGGCGTCGAGGCCGGTCTCGCGGGTCCAGACCTGGCCGCCGGTCTCGGAGCAGCCCATGACGGCGGGGGTCCAGGAGTGGGCCTTGGCCTCGTCCATGAAGCGTTCGATGGCGCCGGGCCATGCCTCGACGTCTCCGATGGGGTCGCCGCTGGCGAGCATGACGCCGGAGACGACGCGGTAGCAGACGGCGGCCTTGCCGCTCGGTGAGAAGACGACGCCCTTGTCGTGGCGGAGGGCGAAGTGGCCGAGGGAGTCCCGGCCGCCGTGTCGGTCGAGGAGGGCGCGCAGCCGGGTCTCGTCCTCGGGGGTGAGGCGGGCGGCGGGGTGTTCGGGGCGGAAGGCCAGGTAGATGGTGGTGAGGGCGGTGAGCATGCCGAGGGCGCCGAGGGAGTAGCTCACGGTCCAGCCGACGCCCTTGTCGTAGGCGAGGGGCCCTTCGACGCCGAGGAGCCCGTACAGGACGTGTTCGAGTCGGTCGGCGAGGCTGGGGTTGCCGATGAGGCGGCGCGGGTGGGCGCTGACGACGGCCAGGCCGAGGGCGATGGATCCGGCGCCCACGACGGCGAAGTTGGCGAGCGCCCGCCAGCGGCTGCGCGGGTCGGGGAGCGCGGTGAACTGGTCGCGGTGGCGGATCAGGAGGGCGAGGAGCAGCAGGGAGAGCAGCGCCCCTCCCAGGGAGTGGCGCCAGACGAACTGGGCTGCCGCACCGATCGGGAGGAGGGCGACGGCGGCGCGCCAGGCGCGCCGCTTGTTGCGCTTGAGGCCGTGGGAGAGGAGCAGCAGGAGGACGCCGGTGCTGAGGGAGAGGGCGGCGGAGAGGGAGCCGAGGGTGCCGGGGAGGAACTCGGCGAGGGCGTGCATGCGGCTGATGCGGAAGCGGGGGAAGACGCCGGCGGCGATGTCGATGAGGCCGATGACGGAGCAGGCCGTTCCGACGAGTCCGGGCACCTTTTCGGGGCGGGGGCCGCGGAGGATCCGCCGTGCCCGAACCGGAACCAATCGCGATTTGTCCCCATCTACCGTGACAGACATGGCTCCCCGTACCTCTTGTGGTCCTGCTCAGGGTCTTTGACTCCGGTCGGCCCGAGGTGTGGTCGGCGGGCCGTTCCGGCTGGTGCGCCCTGTAGGACGGAGGCGTGTGGGGCCGGGTTCATTCGCAGACGGGAAAATCTCGGAAAGAAGGCTCGGACGCCTCATGGGTCTCACCAGTAACAAAGTTCTCGTGCTGGCCGTGGTGCTGGCCGTGGTGCTGTTCATGGCCACGGTCTGGCTGTGGCCGAGACTCGCGCGCCGTGGCTGGCGGGCCGTCGTGGGCCGGGTGGGGCTGCTGCTGGCGACCCAGGTGGCGCTGTTCGCGGCGCTGGGCCTGACGGCGAACAAGTCCTTCCTCTTCTACGGCTCGTGGGCCGATCTGTTCGGGCAGGAGCAGGAGATGGGCGTGGTCGTCGACCACGCCGGCGGTTCCCGGGGCGTACGGGTCGTGGGGACGCAGGCGCTCGACGTCCCGGGCGGTGGCCGCCCGTCGATCGGCGGACAGATACAGAAGGTCGTGCTGACGGGGGAGCGGTCGGGGATCGTCTCGCCCGCTTACGTGTACCTGCCGCCGGAGTACTTCCAGGAGCAGTACGCGAAGCGGACGTTCCCGGCGTCGGTGGTGTTGACGGGGTACCCGGGGACGGCGGAGAACCTGATCAAGGGGCTCAAGTACCCGAGGACGGCGTACCTCCAGGCGAAGGAGGGACGGATGCAGCCGATGGTCCTGGTGATGCTGCGCCCCACGGTGGCGCCGCCGCGGGACACCGAGTGCGTGGACGTCCCCGGGGGCCCGCAGACGGAGACCTTCTTCGCGGAGGACCTTCCGAGGGCGGTCTCGGGCGCGTACCGGGTCGGTGCGGAGCCCCGCAACTGGGGCTTCATGGGCAACTCGACGGGCGGTTACTGCGCCTTGAAGATCGCACTGCACCATCCGGACCGGTTCGCGGCGGGCGTGGGCTTCTCCGCGTACTACCGGGCGGCGGAGGACGTGACGACCGGGGACCTGTTCCACGGGGACGACGCGCTGCGCAAGCGGGGCGACCTGCTGTGGAGCCTGGACCACGAGCCGCTGGGGAACACCTCGTTCCTGGTCACGACGTCGAAGCGGGGCGAGGGCAATCTGAAGGGGACGCAGGAGTTCATCCGGAAGGTGAAGGGTCCGGCGCGGGTGTCGTCGATCGTGTTGGAGAGCGGCGGCCACAACTTCAACACCTGGAACCGGGAGATCCCGCCCGGCCTCGTCTGGATGGGCGGGAAGCTCAGTGCGGAATGACCGTCGTCGCGGGGGCGGCGGTCACTCCACGGCGGCGCGGCGCAGGGCGCGGTGGACCCCGGCCGGGGTCAGGACGCCGAGCGGCCGGCCGTCGTCGCCGGTGACGGAGAGGCGACCGGTGTCGTGCTGGAGCAGCACGGCGAGGGCGTCCTTGAGGGAGGTGCCCAGGGGGACGGGGGCCGGGGCGTCGTCCCCGTCCCCCTGGGACGGGGGTTCGAGGTCGGCCTCGGTGACGGGGGTGACGGCCAGTCGCTTGAGCCCCCGGTCGCTGCCCACGAAGTCCGCGACGTACGGGGTGGCCGGGGCGCCGAGCACGGTGGCGGGCGGGGCGAACTGCTCGATGCGGCCCTGCCCGTAGACGGCCATGCGGTCGCCCATGCGGACGGCTTCTTCGATGTCGTGGGTGACGAGGAGGACGGTCTTGCGGACGGTGGCCTGGAGCGCCAGGAACTCGTTCTGGAGGCGCTCGCGGACGACCGGATCGACGGCCCCGAAGGGCTCGTCCATGAGGAGGACGGGCGGGTCGGCGGCGAGTGCGCGGGCGACGCCGACCCGCTGGCGCTGGCCGCCGGAGAGCTGTGCGGGGTAGCGGGGGCCGTGGACGGCGGGGTCGAGGCCGACGAGGTCGAGCAGCTCGGCGGCGCGGGCGCGGGCGGCGGACTTCTTCCAGCCGAGGAGGGCGGGGACGGTCGCGGTGTTGTCGAGCACGGTGCGGTGGGGGAAGAGCCCGACCTGTTGGATGACGTAGCCGATCTTGCGGCGCAGGGCGACCGGGTCGACGCCGGCGATGTCCTCGCCGTCGACGAGGACGCGGCCCGAGGTCGGCTCGACGAGCCGGTTCACCATCATCATCGTGGTGGTCTTGCCGCAGCCGGACGGGCCCACCAGGGTGACGAGCTCGCCCTCGGCGACCTCGAAGGAGAGGTCGTCCACGGCGGTGGTCCCGTCGTCGTAGCGCTTGGTCACGTGTTCGAACCGGATCATGGTTCCCCATTCTGTCCCGAGCCCGCCGCGGTGCGGGAGGGCACGTCCCCATGAGGTGCCGGGGCTCGGGACTTGTCGGTGGCGGGGGTTAGGGTCGTCACGCGAGCGTTCGGGGAAGACGGAGGGCCGGGGGAGGGCGTGGGCATGTCGAGCTGTCTGGTGACGAACGACTGGATCTGCGGCGAGTACCTGCGCACGCGCCGGCCGGAGTTGACGGACGCGCTGCTCCAGCACGTGGGGATCACCGTCGTGTCGGTGCTGATCGCGCTGGTCGTCGCGGTGCCGCTCGCGTTGCTGGTCCGGGCCCGTCCCCGCTTCGCCGGCCCGGTGCTCGGACTGACCACGCTGCTGTACACGGTGCCTTCGCTGGCGATGTTCTCGCTGCTGCTGCCGCTCTTCGGCCTGTCGGCGTCCCTCGTGGTGACCGGCCTCGTGCTCTACGCGCTGACGATCCTGGTGCGGAACGCCCTGGCGGGGCTCGCCGCCGTTCCGGCCGAGACGCGGGAGGCGGCCCGCGGCATGGGGTACGGGCCGCTGCGACTGCTCTGGCAGGTCGAACTGCCGCTGGCGCTGCCGGTGCTGATGGCCGGTGTGCGGATGGCCACGGTCTCCACGGTCGCCCTGACGACGATCGGCTCGGTCGTCGGCCGCGGCGGTCTCGGCAATCTGATCGAGGACGCACTGCCGACCTTCTTCAAGGCGCAGTTGCTCGCCGCCTCGGTGCTGTGCGTGCTGCTCGCGGTCGTCGCCGATCTCTTGCTCCTGGGCCTGCAACGGCTGTTGACGCCGTGGGCCCGGATACGGACCGCGCCGGGAGGTGGGTGAGGTGGGCGTGGTGACGGACGCCTGGGGCTGGCTCACCACCGGCGCGCACTGGGCGGGCGAGGAGGGCATCGGGCAGCGGCTCGCCGAGCACGCGTACGTGAGCGGCACGGCTCTCCTCGTCGCCTCGGTGCTGGCGCTTCCCTTGGGCCTGTGGCTCGGCCACCTCGGCAGGGGCGGCGTGATCGCGGTGAACGTGTCCAACGTGGGGCGGGCGATTCCCGTCTTCGCCGTGTTGGCCCTGTTCATGGTGTCGCCCCTGCGGAACGCCGGCTACGTGCCGACCGTGGTGGCCCTGGTGCTGTTCGCGGTGCCCCCGCTCCTGACCAACGCCTACGTGGGGGTGCGGGAGGTGGACCGAGCGGCCGTGCAGGCCGCACGGGGCATGGGAATGACGGGGGGCCAGCTCTTCTGGCGGGTCGAACTCCCGCTGGCGCGGCCGGTGGTGATGACGGGGGTGCGTTCGGCCGCGGTGCAGGTGGTGGCCACGGCGACCGTCGCCGCGATGGTGGGGCAGGGCGGCTTGGGCCGGGTGATCACGGCCGGCTTCGCCACGTACGACACCGCGCAGGTGGTCGCGGGCGCCGTGTTGGTGGCCCTGCTCGCCCTCCTGGTCGAGGGCGTGCTCGTGGCGGCAGACCGACTTTTCGAACGACGACGTCGATTTGTTGAACGCTGACTTGAGATGGGTGATCTCGTGAACAGGATCTCGCGTGTCGCGGGCGCACTGCTGGGAACGGCGGCGCTGACCGTCGTCCTCGCGGCATGCGGGGGCGACAGCCTGGAGGAGGGCGGGAAGAAGGACTCCGGCACCTCGGGCGGCGGGGAGAAGGGCTCGCTGGTGGTGGGCGCCGCGGCCTTCACGGAGGCCAAGGTCCTCGCCGAGCTGTACGCCCAGTCGCTGCGGGCCGCCGGATACTCGGTCTCCATCACCACGGTGAAGAACCGCGAGCTGTACGAGCCCTCCTTGGAGAAGGGCGAGATCGACGTCGTTCCGGAATATGCGGCGACGATTGCGGAATTCCTCAATGCGAAGGTGAACGGACCGAAGGCGCCCGAGGAGAAGCCGGTCGCCTCCGGCGATGCGGCGGCCACGGTGGAGGCGCTGCGGAAGCTCGCCGAGCCGCGCGGGCTGAAGGTGCTCGCGGTCGGAGAAGCCGTCGATCAGAACGCTTTCGCGGTGACGAGGGAATTCGCCGAGAAGAACGAGCTGACCACCCTTTCCGATCTCGGCCGTGCGAAGCTCAAGGTGAAGATCGCGGCCGGTGACGAATGTGCGGTGCGGCCCTTCTGCGCGCCCGGGCTGAAGAAGGCGTACGGGATCGACGTGGTGGGGATCGACCCCAAGGGCGTCGGTACGCCGCAGGCCAAGCAGGCGGTCAAGGACGGGGTGGACCAGCTGGTCCTGACCACCACCACGGACGCCACGATCGACAGCTACGGCCTCGTCCTGCTCGCCGATGACAAGAAGCTGCAGAACGCCGACAACGTGGTCCCCGTGGTCAACGCGAAGGACGCGGGGGCACCGGAGATCGCCGCCGCGCTCGACCGGCTCACCCGGGTGCTGACCACAGCGGATCTCGCCGAACTCAACCGCACGGTGGATGCCGAGCGGGCGAAGCCGGAGGACGTCGCCAAGGAGTACCTGGAGGCGAAGGGGCTGCTCAAGAAGTAGCCGGCCGAGGAGGGGCGTCGGCCCGAAACGGAACCGGAACCATTGATAACCACTTCTGGTGGCGAGAAGTGGCCAAGAGATTACCGGGCCGACGCCCCACACGACCCCTACGCACGGTAAATTTCAGGCCATGCCACGTGGACGCCACCGCCATTCCCCGCCTCTGCACAAGCTGCTGCCGCCCTCCGCGGTCGCCGGCGCCGCGGTCGTGTGTGCCGCGGCGGCCTGGCTGCCCGGCGACCTGTTGGTCGCGCGACTGTTCGCGGCTGCCGCAGCCGCAGCCGCCGTCATCGGCGCCGTCCTCATGCGCGGTTGGGACCGGAGCGCCGGCCGGCGGGTCGCCGAACTCGACCGGGCGCGCACCGCCGACCAGTGGAAGGCCGAAGAGCGCATCGCCGAGCTGGAGTCCGACCTGGAGGAGGCCCGTGCGCTGCGCGCCCGGCTCGACTCCAAGCTCCGCGCCAAGCGCGTCGAGCTCGCCGGGCTGCGCGGCGAGCACGCCGACCTGCTCCGCCGGTACGCCACCGCGGAGACCGAGCGGGCCAGCGCCCTGGAGGGCCGCCGCGTCCTCGCCCTGGAGACGACCGGCACCACCACCGCCGATGCCAAGGCACTGCCGGCCGCCGGCTCGACGCCCACCCCGGAGGCGTACCGCCGCGCGGCCCGGGCACTGCGGGACCTCCCGCGCAACGCCGCGGCCCAGCAGGCCCGCCGGACGGCGGAGGCGGCCCGCGCCCGCGACCTCGCCGAGCGCGCCCGCGAGACGGAGGAACCGCGGGGGAAGCACGCGGCGGCTGTCGGGACCGAGCAGCACACCCGTACGGCCGCCACCACCCCCGCGCTGCCCCCGGCGAGTCAGGCCCCGCCCGCCTCCGGCGCCGTGCCGACGGTTCCGGTGGCCGCCGCGATCGTCCCGTACGCGGCCCGCAGGTCCGTTCCGCGCCCTGAGGGCGGCTTCGACTTCTTCGGCGCGCAGAAGGCCGCCGCCATCGAGGCCGCGCAGAACTCCGACCTCGCGGACGTCGTGGGCGAGGAGGCCCTCGAAGAGGCCCTGGCCTCCGGGAGCACCCCGGCCGACCCCGCCCCGGTCCCCCCGGCCGTCAGCGGCCCCGTCCCCGCGGGGCCCCGCACGGTCGGTCAGGTCATCGACCTGACCGCGCACGACGAGACCGAACAGCTGGACATGGCCGAGCTGCGCGGCGCCGTCAACTCGTGACCCGCCGGTCGGTCCGGCTCCCGGCCCGCGCGCGAGTCTGAGGGGGCACCGGGTCCCGGCCCGCGCGCGAGTCTGAGGGGACACCGGGTCCCGGCTCCCGCGGCACGAGTCGCCCCGGCGCCCTGCGGGCCGCAAGGAGTTCGTGGACACCCACCGCGGAGGAACGCGCTTCCTCCGCGGTGGTCGTGTTCCCGCCCGAGGAAGCGACCGCGGGTGCCCGGCCGGTCGGACCGGCACCGCCTCGGCCGGCACCGTCCTCGTCGACACCGGCCCGCGGCCCCGCCCGCTACTTGTCGATGTCGCCCACGACGAAGAACAACGAGCCCAGGATCGCCACCATGTCGGCGACCAGGGTTCCCGGCAGCAGTTCCACCAGGGCCTGGATGTTGTTGAACGACGCCGAGCGCAGCTTCAGCCGGTACGGGGTCTTCTCGCCCTTGGAGACCAGGTAGTAGCCGTTGACGCCGAGCGGGTTCTCGGTCCAGGCGTAGGTGTGGCCCTCCGGCGCCTTCAGCACCTTCGGAAGCCGCTGGTTGATCGGCCCGGGAGCCAGCTCGGCCATCCGGTCCAGACACGCGTCCGCCAGGTCCAGGGAGTTGTGCGTCTGGTCGAGCAGGCACTCGAACCTGGCCAGGCAGTCCCCGTCCTGCCGCACGGCGACCCGCAGGACGTCCTGGAGCTCCCCGTAGGCGAGGTACGGCTCGTCGCGGCGCAGGTCGAAGTCGACGCCCGAGGCGCGGGCGATGGGCCCGGACACCCCGTAGGCGTGCACCGCCTCCGGACTCAGCACCCCGACCCCGCGGGTGCGACCGCGGAAGATCTCGTTCCCGAGGACCAGCCGGTCGTACACGTCCATCCGCGACCGCACGTCCGCGACGGCCTGCCGGGCCCGCCCCAGCCAGCCGGCCGGCAGGTCCTCCTTGAGGCCGCCGACCCGGTTGAACATGTAGTGCATCCGGCCGCCGGAGACCTCCTCCATCACCGTCTGGAGCTCCTCGCGCTCGCGGAAGGCGTGGAAGACGGGGGTGATGCCACCGAGCTCCAGCGGGTACGAGCCGAGGAACATCAGGTGGTTGAGGACCCGGTTCAACTCGGCGAGCAGCGTCCGGGTCCACACGGCCCGCTCCGGGACCTCCATGCCGAGCATCCGCTCGACGGCCATGACCACGCCGAGCTCGTTGGAGAAGGCGGAGAGCCAGTCGTGGCGGTTGGCCAGCATGATGATCTGCCGGTAGTCCCGCGCCTCGAAGAGCTTCTCGGCACCGCGGTGCATGTAGCCGATGACCGGCTCGGCCTCGCGCACGACCTCGCCGTCGAGGACGAGCCGCAGCCGGAGCACACCGTGGGTCGAGGGATGCTGCGGTCCGATGTTCAGCACCATGTCGGTGCTCTCCGCCGCGCCGCCGATTCCGACCGTCGTCTCCGTCATGCGGCCAGTATCCCCTGCCGCCCCGCGCCCCTTGCCGGCCGTGCCCGCCGGACGACCGCAGCCGGGTCAGCGCAGCCGGGTCAGCGGTGCCCGGCGGCCGGGACCCGCTGGGTCAGCCAGAGGAAGTCGCCGAGGCCGCCGCGGGCGGTGAGTTCGGCCGCCTCGCCGGCGGAGGCGAGCGCACGCACGTATCCGGCCGGGTCGGTCGAGGCGAGCGCCATCGGGGGCCGCTCCCCGGACACCCCGAGCCGGTGCAGCGCCTCCCGCTGGCTGACCAGCTCGGCCGCGGGAAGCCCGGGCAGGACGTCCACGGCCGAAGCGGACGCCACCGGGCCGCCCGGGGCCGTCCCCCCGGCCCGGCCGGTGCCCGCGCCCCCGATCCCCACCGGGAGGTTCCCGCACGCGTCCAGGGCCACGTGGGAGGTCAGGTCCCGGGTGCCGTCCGGGACCGGAGGGACCTCGCGGCCCGCCCGGAAGCCGGTGAGGGAGCCGAAGGGCGGTCGGGAGGCCCGTACGTGCGCGTAGTCCACGGCCACCGCGCGGCCCGCCGACAGACAGCCGACGGCCGCCGCCCAGGCCTCGTCCCGGGGGCGCCCGATCTCGGCCCGCGCCCCGGGCTCCCGCAGCGGCCACCAGCGGGCCAGCCAGTCGGCGTCCGGGCCGGTGACGGGTGCGCCGAGCCGTTCGGTGCCGTCCGGTGCGACCTCCACGTACCGGGCCGTGCCCGCCGCGTCCGCCTCGGCGACGTCGACCGGCACGTTGTCGAGCCACTCGTTCGCGAAGAGCAGCCCGTGGACGTTCCGCGGCACCCGGTCGGTCCACTCCACCCGGGGGTCGAGGCCGGCGGGCCGGGCGGCCCGTTCGACCGCGCGGGCCCGCACCGAGAGCGAGGGCCCGACGGCGGCGAGCACCGCCGCGAGCAGCTCACCGCGGCCCGCGCCCACGTCCACCAGGTCGACCTCGGTGGTTCCCAGCTCCTCCGCGACCTCACCGAGCAGGCGCGCCACCGCCGCCGCGAAGAGCGGGGAGGCGTGCACCGACGTGCGGAAGTGCCCCGCCGGGCCCTCCGGGCGCAGGTAGAAGCCCCCGGGGCCGTACAGCGCCCGCTCGGTGGCTTCCCGCCACCCCTGCCACTGACACGTCTCGTCCATCACGTGCCCCAGTCTCCACCTCGGGGAGTACGGCGTCCGGGCGAAGGATCGACCCCACGGTTGATCCCCGGGGTTGCACCCCTTCTTTACTCTGGGTGACGTGCAGCGCCTCTACGACTTCCTCCGCAGACACCCGACGGGCGTCGACACCTTCTGGGCCGTCGTCCTCCTCGGGTTCTCCCTGCTGTGGGTGGCGTCGACCGCTCCTGCGGTCGACCGGCCCGTCGCGTTCGTCGGGGTTGCCGTGCTCTTCTCGTTGGTCGTGGCGCTGCGCCGGCGCGCGCCGGAGCGGATGCTGCTGCTCGCGGTCGGCCTCGGCCTGGTCCAGCTCGGTTTCGGTCTGGAGCCGTTCCTGGCCGATTTCGCCATGCTCGTCATCATCTTCACGGTGGCGGCCCACGACGGCCCCCGCTGGGCGTCCCGGCTGGCACTGATCGGCGGGCTCTGCGCGGCGACCCTGGCCCAGCTGAGGTGGCCGACGGAGGACCCGGGATCCCCTGCGGCCAAGGTCTTCTTCACGATCATCATGACCGTCCCGTTCGCGCTCGCCTGGGTCCTCGGCGACTCGCTCCGCACCCGCCGCGCCTACTTCGCGCAGCTGGAGGAGCGGGCTTCCCGGCTGGAACAGGAGCGCGAGGCCCAGGCCAAGGTCGCGGTCGCCGCCGAGCGGGCCCGGATCGCCCGCGAACTGCACGACGTCGTCGCGCACAACGTGTCGGTGATGGTGGTGCAGGCGGACGGCGCCGCCTACGTCATGGACTCCTCCCCGGAGACCGCCAAACAGGCGTTGGAGACCATCTCCACCACGGGCCGCCAGGCGCTCGCCGAGATGCGCAGGCTCCTCGGGATCCTGCGGACCGGTGAGCACCAGGAGGCCGGGGAGTACGTGCCGCAGCCCGATGTGCAGCAGATCGAGGACCTGGTCGAGCAGGTCCGCGGCGCCGGCCTCACCGTCGACTTCGCCATCGAGGGGAGCCCGCGCCCGCTGCCCAGCGGCGTCGAGCTCACCGCGTACCGGATCGTGCAGGAAGCCCTCACCAACACGCGCAAGCACGGCGGACCGGACGTCGGCGCGAGCGTGCGCCTCGTCTACTTCGACGACGGCCTCGGCCTGTTGGTCGAGGACGACGGCCGGGGCGCCCCGCAGGAGATGTACGAGGACGGCGGCGCCGACGGGCGGGGCCACGGCCTGATCGGCATGCGGGAGCGGGTCGGGATGGTCGGCGGCACGCTGGACGCGGGGCCGCGCCCCGGTGGCGGTTTCCGCATCAGCGCCCTGCTCCCGCTCAAATCCGCTCACTGACGACCCCTAAGGAACCCGCATGACCATCCGCGTGATGCTCGTCGACGACCAGGTGCTGCTGCGGACCGGCTTCCGCATGGTGCTCGCCGCCCAGCCGGACATGGACGTCGTGGCGGAGGCGGGCGACGGGGTCGAGGCCCTTGAGGCGCTGCGCTCCACGGCGGTCGACGTCGTCCTGATGGACGTGCGGATGCCGAAGCTGGACGGGGTGGAGACGACCCGGCGGATCTGCTCGCAGCCCGACGCCCCGAAGGTGCTGATCCTGACGACGTTCGACCTCGACGAGTACGCCTTCTCGGGCCTGAAGGCGGGTGCGAGCGGCTTCATGCTGAAGGACGTGCCCCCGGCCGAGCTGCTGGGGGCGATCCGTGCGGTGCACAGCGGTGACGCGGTGGTGGCGCCGTCGACCACGCGCCGGCTCCTGGACCGCTTCTCGCCGATGCTGCCGTCCTCGGGGAAGGAGACGGGGCCCGCCGGCAGGGGGTTGGAGCGGCTGACGGACCGGGAGCGGGAGGTGATGATGCTGGTCGCACAGGGCTTGTCGAACGGCGAGATCGCCGCCCGGCTCGTCCTGTCGGAGGCGACGGTGAAGACGCACGTGGGCCGGATCCTGACCAAGTTGGGCCTGCGCGACCGGGTCCAGGTCGTGGTCCTGGCGTACGAGACGGGCCTGGTCCGTGCGGGCGGCGGCGCACCCTAGCCGTACGGGCCGGGGCGGGAGCCGTACGGGAGCCGGGCGGGAAGCCGGGCCCGGGGCGGCGGTTCGAGCGGTGCGGCCGGGGAGGCGGCCCGAGCCGTGCGGACGGGGCCCGTCAGCGGAGCACCGACTCCAGGAAGTCGCTGCCGAGCCGGGCGACGACGGACACGTCGAGCTGGTGCAGCACGTACCGGCCGCGGCGCTGGGTGGTGAGCAGGCCGGCCTTCTTCATGACCGCGAGGTGGCGGGAGACCTCGGGGGCGGTGATGTTGTACGCGTCGGCCAGTTCGCCCGTGGTGCTCGCCCCGCGGGCGAGGCTGCGGCAGAGCCGCATCCGCAGGGGGTGGGCAACGGCCTCCAGGCGCCGGGCGACCTCGTCCACGGAGGCCGCCCCGGCGAGTTCGCGGCCGGGGATCGGGTACTGGACGACCGGCTGCCAGCCCGGTGTGTAGAGGGCGAAGAGGTGCGGCCAGCCGAAGGCCGTCGGCAGGAACGTCACCGCGGAGACCTCGGTCCTGGTACGGCCCTGGACCAGCTTGTCGACGACGATCCGGGAACCCGCGCCGTCCTCCTCCAAGGCGATCGCGGGGGAGGTGGCGCCGACCGCTTCCGCCAGGCCCTTGCGGCGCATCAGTTCCGTCTTGTGGCGCGCGTCGGCGGCCAGCTCCACCCGCACGCGGCGCCAGGTGTCGGCGAAGAAGGCCTCGTCGCAGTCCTCCAGGAGCCGCCGGATCCACGCACGCGTGCCCGGCGGGTCGGTCAGCATCCGCTCCACGAAGGCGGCCTGCCGCGGTCCGCGCGCAGCGGCCAGGTCGAGGGCGCGCCGGCGCATCCGCTGGTCGACGAGCGGCGAGCGGGCGCCGTGCGTGTACATGCTGTTGCAGGAGATCTCCAGGGCGGAGCCCACGTACTTCTCGTCGTCCATCCGGTCGAGGTCGTCCAGCTCCTCCGCGAGGGTCTCGCGGGGCTGCGCCGGCAGCAGGATGTCCGAGCGGGTGCTGTTCCACATGAAGTCGGCCTCGTGGAGCCGATCCGCGAGCTCCGGCTTGAGCCCGGCCGTGGTGGCCGTGGTCCAGGCGTGGAGCCGGGGATGGTGCGCGGGCGCGGACAGGGCGTGCAGGGCAGCGCCCAGTTCGGCCAGCGGTGAGGGGCAGAAGGCGATCCGCTCGTGCGGCAGTCCGGTGATGTCGATCGTCACGCTCACCCGCCCATGGTGCGGGACGGGAACGGGGGGCGTCGTCCCGTTTGACGGGTGGCGTCAAACGACGGGCGGGACGGCGGTCGCCCGGCGCACGGTGAGGACATGAACGCGCTGCACCAGTACCTCTTCGACTCCTACCGCGCCGCCCGGCTGGGCGAGCCGCTGCCGCCCGAGCCCGGCACCCACGAGGTGGCCGCGCTGCGGGCGGCCCGGGACCGTCGCCGCTTCGAGCGGGTCCTCGCGGGCCGCCCGGCCCGCGGCACCCTCCGTGCGGCCCTGCGCCGCCGGTTCCGCCTCGGGGACGGCTGAAGGCCGGCGGCGCCCCGCCCGCGGGGCCCGGTCCGGTCGCCCGCGCGGTGTGCCCGACCGCGCCGGCCGGCGGCGGAACGGCGCCGGGCCCGAAGGCGCTCCGAGCCCGGTGCTCAGCCCTCGACGCGCGCCAGGAAGTCCCGCACCGCCGTCTTCACGTCCTCCGCCGTCCACTCCAAGCCCGGCGACGACACCGTCAGCTCGGTCACGGCCACGCCGGGCGGGAGACCCGTCCCGGGTGCGGACCAGCGGCGGAAGAGGGTCACGCCGGTGTCCTCGGTCTGGGCGAGCGCAGCCGCCGTCAGGACCTCGGGGGCGTACGGCAACCAGACCTGGAACTGATGGGTGTGCGGGGTCTCCGGGCGGACCTCGAACCAGCCGGTGCCGGCCTCCGCGAGCGCCTCCCGGACCGCGGCGGCCACCACCCGCGCGTGTGCCACGTACGAGGGCAGCCGGGGCAGCTCGACGTCCAGGCCCCGGAGCGCGGAGAGCGCAGCCGGGTACTGCTGGAAGAGCATCCCGCCGTACCGGTGGCGCCAGACGCGGGCCTCCTCCATGACGTCCTCGGGGCCGGCGAGCGCGGCTCCGGAGATGCCGCCGAGGGACTTGTAGAACGAGACGTACACGCTGTCGGCGAGTCCCGCGACCTCCGCGAGCCCCCGGCCGAAGTGCGTCGGGCACTCCCACAGCCGCGCACCGTCGAAGTGGACCACCGCGTCCCGTTCCCGGGCCGCCTCCACCACCGCGGTCAGCCCTTCCCAGGACGGAAGGACGAAACCGGCGTCCCGCAGCGGGAGCTCCAGCATCAGCGTCCCGAAGGGCTCCGGGTGGTCCCGCACCTCTTCGGCGGTCGGAAGTCGCGGCGCGTCGGTCGGGTGGACCGTGCGGAGCCCGGCGACGGCCACGAGCGCCCCGTCCTCGTGGACCTCCGGATGGGCGAGCGGGTGGAGGGCGACGACGGGGCTGCCGGTCCGCCCCGCCCAACAGCGCAGCACCACCTGCTGGGCCATGGTGCCGGTGGGGAAGAAGACGGCGGAGGGGAAGCCGAGCTCCTCGGCGACGCGCTGCTCCAGCTCCTCCACGAGCCCGTTCCCGTAGGTGTCGGGCCGCTCCCCGTCACGGCCGGAGCGCTGCGCCCAGTCGGCCAGTGCGCGCAGCCCGGACCCGACCGTGCCGTCCAGGAAGCCGTCCCACAGCTTGCGGTCGGCGCCGCCCCACACCGTCGTCCGGTGGAGCTGTGCCGCTTCCTCGTCCGCCACGGTCTCGTCGGTGCCCTCGACGGGTGTCACAGGTTTCACCAGGCGATCATCGCACCACCGCCCACACCCTGTGGACAGCCGCGGAGGCAGGACGAAACGCTGGCGTAGCATGACCAGAAATCGTCCGGTACCCGCCGAGGACTGGAACGGAAGGCCGTCCCCACCGTGAACGCACCAGCAGCGCCCGAGCCCCGAGCCGAGGACCGACCCGCCCGGCTCACCGTAGGAGTCGTCGGCGCCGGCCGCGTGGGTCCCGCCCTCGCCGCCTCGCTCCAGCTCGCGGGGCACCGTCCCGTCGCCGTGTCGGCGGTCTCCGACGCCTCCCGGCGCCGTGCCGCGGAGCTCCTCCCCGACGTCCCGGTCGTCGAGCCCGCGCGCGTCCTCGCCCTCGCCGACCTGGTCCTCCTGACCGTGCCGGACGACGCCCTGCCGGGCCTGGTCGAAGGCCTCGCCGACACCGGCGCCGTACGACAGGGCCAGCTGCTCGTGCACACCTCCGGACGGTACGGGGCACGGGTCCTGGACCCCGCCCGGCGGGCGGGCGCCCTGCCGCTCGCCCTGCACCCCGCCATGACCTTCACCGGCACCGCGGTGGACGTCCAGCGGCTCGCCGGCTGCTCCTTCGGGGTCACCGCGCCCGAGGAGCTGAGGCTCGCCGCCGAGGCGCTCGTCATCGAGATGGGCGGCGAGCCCGAATGGATCGCGGAGGGGGCCCGGCCGCTCTACCACGCGGCGCTGGCCCTCGGGGCGAACCACCTCGTCACCCTGGTGGCCCAGTCGATGGAGCTGCTCCACAAGGCCGGGGTCGCCGCCCCCGACCGGATGCTCGGTCCGCTCCTGGGCGCGGCCCTGGACAATGCACTGCGGTCCGGGGACGCGGCCCTCACCGGACCCGTCGCCCGCGGCGACGCGGGCACGGTCGCCGCGCATGTCGCCGAGCTCCGCAAGCACGCGCCCGGGACCGTCACCGGCTACCTCGCGATGGCCCGTACGACCGCCGACCGGGCGCTCGCCCACGGCCTGCTCAAGCCCGAACTGGCCGAGGACCTGCTCGGGGTGCTCGCGGAGACGACGAGCGGAACCGCCCACCCCGCAGACCCCGCCGACGGGCCGCAAGGAGACGACCGATGACCCCGCCGTTCGCCCGGACGAACGCCGTGCCCGCCGAGAACGCCGTGCCCGCCGAGAACGCCGACGGCGCCCGGGCCGGCCGCCCCGCACCCCAGGGGGCCGCCGCGCTGCTCCCCACGGTCGAGGCCCTCCGCGGTGCCGTCGCCCTCCGGGGCACCCCCGGACGCACCGCCGTGGTGATGACCATGGGCGCCCTCCACGAGGGCCACGCCACCCTGATCCGGGCCGCCCGCGCCCGCGTCGGGGCCGGGGGCTTCGTCGTCGTCACCGTCTTCGTCAACCCGCTGCAGTTCGGCGCGGGAGAAGACCTCGACCGCTACCCCCGCACCCTCGACGCCGACCTGGCGCTGGCCCTCGAAGCAGGTGCGAGCGCCGTCTTCGCCCCCTCCGCCGACGAGGTCTACCCGGGTGGGGAGCCCCAGGTCCGGATCACCGCGGGACCCATGGGCGAGCGACTCGAAGGCGCCTTCCGGCCCGGACACTTCGACGGCATGCTGACGGTCGTCGCCAAGCTGCTCCACCTCACCACGCCCGACCTGGCCTTCTTCGGTCAGAAGGACGCCCAGCAGCTGGCCCTGATCCGCCGCATGGTCAAGGACCTGAACGTCCCGGTCGAGATCGTCGGCGTGGAGACCGTCCGCGAGCCCGACGGCCTCGCCCTGTCCAGCCGCAACCGCTACCTGTCGACCGACGAGCGACGGACGGCCCTCTCCCTGTCCCGTGCGCTGTTCGCCGCCCGCGAGCGGCTCGCCGCCCAGCAGGCGCTCCGGGCCAGGGCCGCCGCGCTGCCCGGCGCCCAGGAGCGTGCCGAGAACCGCGCCGAGGCCCTGTCCCGGCTCGGCGAGGCCCGGGCCGCCGCCGATGCCCACGCGGTCGCCCAGGCGGTGGAGGGCGGCTGTGCCGAGGCTGTGCGCGCCGCGGCCCGCACGGTGCTGGAGGAGGCGGCCAAGGCCGAGCCGCCGCTCGTCCTGGACTACCTGGCCCTGGTCGACCCGGCCGACTTCACCGAGGTCGGCGGCGCGTACGACGGGGAGGCGGTCCTCGCCGTCGCCGCGCGGGTGGGGACCACGCGCCTCATCGACAACATCCCCCTGACCTTCGGAGTCACCAAGTGACCGGAATACGGCTGCACGCGCCCGCACCGGGCTGGGACATCGACGCCGACGTCGTCGTGGTCGGCTCGGGGGTCGCCGGCCTCACCGCCGCCCTGCGCTGCACCGCCGCCGGGCTCCGCACGGTGGTCGTCACCAAGGCCCGCCTGGACGACGGCTCCACTCGCTGGGCGCAGGGCGGCATCGCCGCCGCGCTCGGCGAGGGCGACACCCCCGAGCAGCACCTCGACGACACCCTCGTCGCCGGGGCCGGGCTGTGCGACGAGCGGGCCGTGCGGGCCCTGGTCACCGAGGGGCCCGACGCCGTCCGCCGGCTGATGGCGACGGGCGCCGACTTCGACAAGGACTCCGCCGGCGAGATCGCCCTGACCCGGGAGGGCGGCCACCACCGCCGTCGGATCGCGCACGCGGGCGGGGACGCGACCGGTGCCGAGATCTCCCGGGCCCTCGTGGAGGCGATACGCGACCGGGGCGTGCGTTTCATCGAGCACGCCCTCGTCCTGGACCTCCTGACGGACGCCGGGGGACGTGCCGCGGGCGTGACCCTGCACGTGATGGGCGAGGGACAGCACGACGGCGTCGGCGCCGTCCACGCCCCCGCGGTGGTCCTCGCCACCGGCGGCATGGGCCAGGTCTTCTCCGCCACCACGAACCCGGCGGTCTCCACCGGCGACGGCGTGGCGCTCGCGCTGCGCGCCGGGGCTGAGGTCTCCGACCTGGAGTTCGTGCAGTTCCACCCGACGGTGCTCTTCCTCGGAGCCGGCTCCGAGGGCCAGCAGCCGCTGGTCTCCGAGGCGGTGCGCGGCGAAGGCGCCCACCTGGTCGACGCCGACGGGGTCCGCTTCATGCTCGGGCAGCACGAGCTGGCCGAGCTCGCGCCCCGGGACATCGTCGCCAAGGCGATCACCCGTCGGATGCAGGAGCAGGGCACCGCGCACATGTACCTCGACGCCCGTCACTTCGGCGCCGCGATGTGGGCGGAGCGCTTCCCCACGATCCTGGCCGCCTGCCGGGCCCACGGCATCGACCCGGTGACGGAGCCGATCCCGGTCGCCCCCGCCGCCCACTACGCCTCCGGCGGCATCCGCACGGACCTGCACGGCCGGACCACCGTGCCGGGCCTGTACGCGTGCGGGGAAGTCGCCTGCACGGGCGTCCACGGAGCCAACCGGCTCGCCTCGAACTCCCTCCTGGAGGGCCTGGTCTTCGCCGAGCGGATCGCCGCGGACGTCACGGCCTCCGCTCCGCGCGCGCCGGGCGTCCCGGTGCCGCCCCCGGTCCCGGTGACCCTGCCGCTGCCGGTGGCCGGGGCCCGGAGCCGCATCCAGCGGATCATGACCTCCGGCGCGGGGGTGCTCCGCTCGGAGGCCAGTCTGCGGGGGGCCGCCGAAGCCCTCGACGCCCTGCACGGCGACGCCGTGGCGGGCGGCACCGACGACACCAAGGCGGCCGAGCCGGGGGTGGACTCCTGGGAGACCACGAACCTGCTGTGCGTCGCCCGGGTGCTGGTCGCCGCGGCCCTCCGCCGCGAGGAGACCCGCGGCTGCCACTGGCGCGAGGACCGGCCCGAGCGGGACGACGCGTGGCGCCGGCACCTCGTCATCCACCTCACGCCGGAGCGGACGCTCGACGTCCGCACCACTGAAACGCCCGACTTCCCCCCCCACCCTCGACGCCCCAGGGAGCCGTAAGTGAGCACGCCCGAGGAAGCCCGTCCCGAAGCCGTGGACGTCCCCCTCATCCAGATCAACACGGTCTCCTCCGACGAGGCCGACGGCTGTGGCGACGACTGCGGCTGCGGCGGCGAGGAGTTCGAGTGCGGGCTCGACCCCGCCCTCGCGCAGCTCCTCGAGGACGCCGGTCTCGACCCCGTCCAGGTGGAGGACATCGCCCACCTCGCGATCGCCGAGGACCTCGACGGCGGGGTCGACGTGACGACCGTGGCGACCGTTCCCGAGGACGCCGTGGCCACCGCCGACTTCACCGCCCGCGAGGCCGGCGTGGTGGCCGGCCTGCGGGTCGCCGAGGCCGTGCTGTCGATCGTGTGCACGGACGAGTTCGAGGTCGAGCGGCACGTCGAGGACGGCGAGCGCGTCGAGGCCGGGGACGTGCTCCTCAGCGTCACCGCCCGCACCCGCGACCTGTTGACCGGCGAGCGCAGCGCACTGAACATCCTGTGCCGCCTCTCCGGCATCGCCACCGCCACGCGCGCCTGGGCGGACGCCCTGGAGGGCACGAAGGCGAAGGTCCGCGACACCCGCAAGACGACGCCCGGCCTGCGCGCCCTGGAGAAGTACGCGGTCCGCTGCGGCGGTGGCGTCAACCACCGCATGTCGCTTTCCGACGCCGCCCTGGTGAAGGACAACCACGTGGTGGCGGCCGGTGGCGTCGCCGAAGCGTTCAAGGCCGTGCGCGAGCTGTTCCCCGAGGTCCCGATCGAGGTCGAGGTCGACACGATGCACCAGGTCCGCGAGGTCCTGGACGCGGGCGCCGACCTGATCCTGCTCGACAACTTCACCCCGATCGAGACCGAGGAGGCCGTCGCGCTGGTCGCGGGCCGCGCGGTCCTGGAGTCTTCGGGCCGCCTGACCCTGGAGAACGCGGCGGCGTACGCGTCGACCGGCGTCGACTACCTGGCGGTCGGCGGGCTCACCCACTCCTCCCCGATCCTCGACATCGGCCTCGACCTGCGCGAGGTGCGGGCCTGATGCTGCTCACCATCGACGTCGGCAACACGCACACGGTGCTCGGTCTCTTCGACGGCGAGGAGATCGTCGAGCACTGGCGGATCTCCACGGACCCGCGCAGGACCGCCGACGAGATGGCGGTCCTGCTGCAGGGACTCATGGGCATGCACCCGTTGCTCGGCGTCGAGCTGAGCGACGGCATCGAGGGGATCGCCATCTGCGCGACGGTCCCCTCGGTGCTGCACGAACTGCGCGAGGTGACCCGCCGCTACTACGGGGACGTGCCGGCGGTCCTGGTGGAGCCCGGTGTCAAGACGGGCGTGCCGATCATCACGGACCACCCGAAGGAGGTCGGCGCGGACCGCATCGTCAACGCGGTTGCGGCGATGGAGCTGTACGGCGGTCCGGCGATCGTCGTGGACTTCGGCACGGCGACGACGTACGACGCGGTCACCTCGCGCGGCGAGTACACCGGCGGGGCGATCGCGCCGGGCATCGAGATCTCGGTGGAGGCCCTCGGCGTCAAGGGCGCCATGCTCCGCAAGATCGAGCTGGCCCGCCCCCGCAGCGTGATCGGCAGGAACACGGTCGAGGCCATGCAGTCGGGCATCGTCTTCGGTTACGTGGGGCAGGTCGACGGCGTGGTGGCCCGGATGAAGCGGGAGCTGGTCGGGGCGAAGGGCGACCCCTCCGACGTCACGGTGATCGCGACCGGTGGACTGGCGCCGATGGTCCTCGCCGACTCCAAGGAGATCGACGCGCACGAGCCCTGGCTGACCCTGATCGGCCTGCGCCTCGTGTACGAGCGGAACGTCTCCCGGATGTGAGGCACCGGCCGGTTACGGGAGGCGGGTGATCGTTCCGGCGCGCCGGAACGATCACTAGGGGGAAATTGTCCGATTAGCGCGTATCGTCGGCCCATGCCCACGCCCTACGGATCCCGCGGCGGCATGGCGTTCAGTGCGGACGAGCTGCGTGTGCTCCGTCGCGCCCTTGCCATTGCCCTCCACCCTGCCCCCCTCCAGGTCGAGGACGTCCAGGACTGCCTCCGCCTGGCCGAATCCGTGGACGAGGCGGTCCGCGAGGCCGGCCGGCTGCGCGCCTTCCTCCTTGACGACCTGGTCCGCTACCGCGAGGCGCTGCCCGGGTCCCTCGCCGGCTACCTGGAGCTCCTCCGGGACGCACTGGCCGCCGGCTACGACCCCGGGGTCGACGACCTCGCCGCCCTGCGCGCCCTGCGCCGCAATCCGGCCGCCGCCGAGCTCCTCGAACGCTGCCAGGTCCTCGCCGAGCGCTCGGTCCGCACGCGCCTGGCCCGGGTCTCCCAGGCCACCTCCTCGACCGCGGCCGGCACGGCCACCGGCTCCCGGGCCCGACTGCTCGCCCTTCCGGGCGGGCGCGGGGCGGGGGACGAGCCCAAGCCGAACCCGCCCGCCCCGGCCGAGCGCCCGGTGCCCAAGCCCTCCGAAGTGTTTCCGCCGCGCCGCCGCCCCGTTCCGCCGCCCCCGCCCGAGGAACGGGTCGCCGGGTAGCTACCCTGAACACCATGGACTACGTATCCGCGCTCCTGCCCCCCGTCGTGATGGCCGCCTTCTTCATCGGCCTCGTCGTCACGATCGTCAAGAGCCAGGGCGGCCCCAACAAGGCCAAGGAGGACGCGTTGGTGGACGCGACCCTCGCGCGCGCCGAGGCCGCCCGTCAGGCGGACGGTCCTTCCGCTTCCTGAGGCACCCGGCCCCGCACCGCCGAGGACGCGCGACCCTTCGTGGGCGTGCGTCCTTTTCGTTGTTCTTCCTGCGCGGACGACGGCTTATTGCTGCTTTGCGCACTATGGTGACGTTGTGCCCCGTCCATTGGGAGAGCTCGAAGACGCCGTCATGACGCGCGTTTGGCAGTGGAACCGCCCGGTGACCGTCCGGGAAGTCCTGGAGGACCTCCAGCAGGAACGGTCCATCGCCTACACCACCGTCATGACCGTCATGGACAATCTCCATCAGAAGGGCTGGGTCCGGCGGGAAGTCGAAGGTCGTGCCTATCGTTATACGGCGGTCTCCACCCGGGCCGCCTACTCGGCCGCACTGATGAACGAAGCGTGGGCCCGGAGCGACAACCCGGCCGCCGCACTCGTCGCCTTCTTCGGGATGATGTCGCAGGAGCAGCGCGAGGCCCTCAACGACGCCATTCGCATCGTCCAGCGCGACGCCCCGCAGTCCCCCCCTCCGGAGGAGGGCGCCGAGGGAACCGGGGCCCGGGAGCGATAGCGTCCCCCCATGTCGCCGTCTGCTTCCCGGGCCGCCTCCGCGGCCATCGCCAAGGCCGTCACCGTCCGTAGGGCCCGCACCAGTGATGTCGCCGCGATCCGACGCCTCGTCGATCCTTTCGTGCAACGCGGCATCTTGCTCGACAAGGCGACGGTGACCCTTTACGAGTCCATCCAGGAGTTCTGGGTCGCGGAGCGCGACGAAGACGCCACCGTCGTCGGTTGCGGCGCACTCCACGTCATGTGGGAAGACCTTGCCGAAGTCCGCACCCTCGCCGTCGACCCCGACTCGAAGGGGGCCGGCGTCGGGCATCAGGTGTTGAACAAGTTGCTGCACACCGCCCGATGGATCGGGGTTCGGCGGGTATTCTGCCTGACCTTCGAAGTCGACTTCTTCGCGAAGCACGGCTTCGTTGAGATCGGAGAGACCCCGGTCGACGGAGATGTCTACAGCGAGCTTCTGCGTTCCTATGACGAGGGAGTCGCCGAGTTCCTCGGTCTCGAACGAGTGAAGCCGAACACCTTGGGCAACAGTCGGATGCTTCTGCACCTGTGACGGGGAAGCTCCCGGCTTCCTCTCCCGGAAGCCCCCGGAACCCTATGTCCGAATCGCGCACGTTTCCCGCGTTGTCGAGGTTCTGAACCTCTGCCAGGGGTTTGTGTTTTTCCCGGAAAAGCGGTTTCCTTTCCGCGTACTGCATTTTCGATGAAAGGAAATCCGGTGGCACAGAAGGTTCAGGTCCTTCTTGTCGACGACCTCGACGGCGTCGAGGCGGACGAGACCGTGACGTTCGCGCTGGACGGCAAGACCTACGAGATCGACCTCACCACCGCCAACGCGGAAAAGCTCCGTGGCCTGCTCGAGCCGTACACCACGAGTGGCCGTCGCACCGGTGGCCGCAGCGCCGGCGGTCGCGGCAAGGGCCGCGCCGCCGCCACGGGCAGCCAGGACACGGCGAAGATCCGCGCGTGGGCCAAGGAGAACGGCATGAACGTGAACGACCGCGGCCGCGTTCCCGCCGACATCAAGGCGGCCTACGAGGACGCGAACCGCTGAGGCGACAGCTGCTGAGCCGCCGGCCCCGCCCCATGGGCACGGGCACTCAGCAGCCGCGTCCGGTGGCACTCCGCCGCGGCGGCTGCCACGAGACGCACCAAGCACGGGGGGGTCGCGGGGCCCCACGGCGCGGACCGCAGCGCAGGCAGCGAGGACTCGACCTCGCGGCCGGGCGCGGGGGCCCGCAGCCACACCGCGGCGCCCGGCGCGCCGGATCCGCTCCGCCCCGGGGGGAGGGGCGCGGTCATCCGGCCGTCGGTGCCCAGCGCGGCGAGGTCCAGCGAGATCCCGCCCCATTCCAACCAGTCGAGGAGTCCGGGCAGCTCTTCCGCGCTCCCCGCGGCCACGAGCAGCCCCATCCGGCGCCCCACCAGGGCCACCGGCCCCGTCTCCGTGCCCATCCGGTGCAACACGCCCCGGCCGGCCGCAGCGGGCAGCTCCAGGACGTCGAAGCGGAGTCCGGTGACCAGTCGCACCGGAGGGCCCGCCACCGTCGCCCAGCCGAGCTCGTCCTCGTACCACCGTGCGAGCCCGCCGTCGGACGGGGTGCGGGGCGGCGGAACGGTGAAGGCCATGCCCGGGGAACTCCCGAGGGGCCGCGTTGGTTACGCCCCGGGCGCCTCCCGCCGCCCGCCTTTCCGTGACGCGTCGTGCCGGTCCGGATGCGCAAGGTGTCCGGGATGGGGCGTACGAGTGCATTCGGGCGCGCAAGGGTGTTCGCTGGTAGCGGAGGGAACCGGGGTGCGCCGCATGGAGTGTCGGTCCTTACGGGTAAGACATTCCTAGTGGAGAGGGGCGACTCGCGGGCCTCGGCGTCTCACGTTCGCCATCGGCGTACTGAAGGCGCGGGTAACTACTTGGCCTGCGGGAACATCGTCTCGCACCATCGAGTTGGAGCATTTGTCGGCTGTTCGGCAGCAGGCCTCCCCGCTGAAGAGGGGGTGATCCGGACGGATGTCGGCAGTTGGAATGAGCGGTCCCCGCTTGCGGGACTAAGCTGCGGAAGGACAGGGAGGGGATCGACCCCTAACTGACTGACCGCTCTGAGGAGCGATTAACGATGTTCGAGAGGTTCACCGACCGCGCGCGGCGGGTTGTCGTCCTGGCTCAGGAAGAAGCCCGGATGCTCAACCACAACTACATCGGCACCGAGCACATCCTTCTGGGCCTTATCCACGAGGGTGAGGGTGTCGCCGCTAAGGCCCTGGAGAGCCTCGGGATTTCGCTCGAGGCGGTCCGCCAGCAGGTGGAGGAGATCATTGGTCAGGGCCAGCAGGCCCCGTCCGGGCACATCCCCTTCACCCCTCGCGCCAAGAAGGTCCTGGAGCTCTCGCTCCGCGAGGCCCTCCAGCTCGGCCACAACTACATCGGCACCGAGCACATCCTGCTCGGCCTGATCCGCGAGGGCGAGGGCGTCGCCGCCCAGGTCCTCGTGAAGCTGGGTGCCGACCTCAACCGGGTGCGGCAGCAGGTCATCCAGCTGCTCTCCGGCTACCAGGGCAAGGAAGCCGCCACGGCGGGCGGTCCTGCCGAGGGCACTCCCTCGACGTCCCTGGTCCTCGACCAGTTCGGCCGGAACCTCACCCAGGCGGCCCGCGAATCCAAGCTCGACCCGGTCATCGGGCGCGAGAAGGAGATCGAGCGGGTCATGCAGGTGCTGTCCCGCCGCACCAAGAACAACCCGGTCCTGATCGGCGAGCCCGGCGTCGGCAAGACCGCCGTCGTCGAGGGCCTGGCCCAGGCCATCGTCAAGGGCGAGGTGCCCGAGACCCTCAAGGACAAGCACCTCTACACCCTGGACCTCGGCGCGCTGGTCGCCGGCTCCCGCTACCGCGGTGACTTCGAGGAGCGCCTGAAGAAGGTCCTCAAGGAGATCCGCACCCGCGGCGACATCATCCTGTTCATCGACGAGCTCCACACCCTCGTGGGTGCGGGCGCCGCCGAGGGCGCGATCGACGCCGCCAGCATCCTCAAGCCGATGCTGGCCCGCGGTGAGCTCCAGACCATCGGTGCCACCACGCTCGACGAGTACCGCAAGTACCTGGAGAAGGACGCGGCCCTGGAGCGGCGCTTCCAGCCCATCCAGGTCGCCGAACCGTCGCTGCCGCACACGATCGAGATCCTCAAGGGCCTGCGCGACAGGTACGAGGCCCACCACCGGGTCTCCATCACCGACGAGGCCCTCGTCCAGGCCGCGACCCTGGCCGACCGGTACATCTCGGACCGCTTCCTCCCGGACAAGGCGATCGACCTGATCGACGAGGCCGGTTCCCGGATGCGCATCCGTCGGATGACCGCGCCGCCGGACCTCCGCGAGTTCGACGAGAAGATCGCCGGCGTCCGCCGCGACAAGGAGTCCGCGATCGACTCGCAGGACTTCGAGAAGGCCGCTTCCCTGCGCGACAAGGAGAAGCAGCTCCTCGCCGCGAAGGCCAAGCGGGAGAAGGAGTGGAAGGCCGGCGACATGGACGTCGTCGCCGAGGTCGACGGCGAGCTGATCGCCGAGGTCCTCGCGACCGCCACCGGCATCCCGGTCTTCAAGCTGACCGAGGAGGAGTCCTCGCGCCTGCTCCGCATGGAGGACGAGCTCCACAAGCGCGTCATCGGCCAGAAGGACGCCGTCATCGGCCTCTCGCGGGCCATCCGCCGTACCCGTGCGGGTCTGAAGGACCCGAAGCGCCCCGGTGGTTCGTTCATCTTCGCCGGTCCGTCCGGTGTCGGTAAGACCGAGCTTTCGAAGGCGCTCGCCGAATTCCTCTTCGGTGACGAGGACGCGATGATCTCCCTCGACATGTCGGAGTTCAGCGAGAAGCACACGGTTTCCCGTCTCTTCGGTTCGCCGCCCGGATACGTCGGCTACGAAGAGGGCGGCCAGCTCACCGAGAAGGTGCGTCGCAAGCCGTTCTCCGTCGTCCTCTTCGACGAGGTCGAGAAGGCCCACCCCGATATCTTCAATTCCCTTCTCCAGATCCTGGAGGACGGTCGTCTGACCGACTCCCAGGGCCGGGTCGTGGACTTCAAGAACACGGTCATCATCATGACCACCAACCTCGGGACCAGGGACATCTCGAAGGGCTTCAACCTGGGCTTCGCGGCTCAGGGCGACACGAAGTCCAACTACGAGCGGATGAAGGCGAAGGTCAGCGACGAGCTGAAGCAGCACTTCCGCCCGGAGTTCCTCAACCGTGTGGACGACATCATCGTCTTCCCGCAGCTGACGCAGGACGACATCCTCCAGATCGTCGACCTGATGATCAGCCGCGTCGACGAGCGCCTCAAGGACCGGGACATGGGCATCGAGCTCTCCCAGTCGGCGAAGGAACTGCTCGCGAAGAAGGGCTACGACCCGGTGATGGGCGCCCGGCCGCTGCGCCGGACGATCCAGCGCGAGATCGAGGACACCCTGTCGGAGAAGATCCTCTTCGGCGAGGTGCGCCCCGGTCACATCGTGGTCGTCGACACCGAGGGCGAGGGCGAGGAGCGCACCTTCACCTTCCGCGGCGAGGAGAAGGCGGCCCTGCCGGACGCCCCGCCGGTCGAGGCGACGGGCGGCTCGGGCCCGAACCTCTCAAAGGACGCGTGACACCACGCTGAGCCCGATGCGCCGAAGGGGCGGCCCCGGAGACCCGATGGGTCCCGGGGCCGCCCCTTTTCCGCGGTCAGCTCCTGATCACCCGGACGTGAGGGGAGAGGAGCTCGGCGCCCTCCAGGGCCGTGGCCGAGACGTGGACCTCCTGCAGCCCCTCCAGCCGTGCCAGCGCGGTGACGTCCGCACGGCCGCCCGTGGCGAACAGCGCGAACCGCTGGAGCGAGGGGAAGGTCCGGGCCACCGTCTCGCACACGGCCTCCTCCGTGTCCGTGCTGAGCACGAGCACGTCGATGTGGGGAAGCGACAGGTCCCGGGGGAGCGACGGGAGGGCCGTGCCCCGGATCGAGAGCAGCCGCAGCTGGGTGAGGAGGGCCAGCTCCTGCCAGTCGTGGGCCGTGGCCGGGCGGTCCGTCCAGCAGCTGAGTGCGCGGAGGCGAGCGGCGGAGCGCAGGGCGCCGATGCCTTCCTCCGGCCACGTCTTGAGGGCGAGCTTCATCAGGGGCGCTTCGGAGGGAAGGCCGCCCAGTCCCCCGTACGCGCCGGGAGGGCCCTCCAAGGTCAGTGAGGTGAGCCTGGTGAGGCCGGAGAGCACCGAGAGGTCGGAGCCACCGCCACCCCGCGACCAGGAGAGCACGCTCGGGTCACAGACGGCGAGGAGCTCCTCCACCGCCCGCTCCGAGACCTCGCCCCTGATCTCCAGCAGGTCCGGGGTGATCCCGAGGCGGAGCAGTTCCGTCACCTGCTCGTCGTGGACCAGCGTGAAGCGCAGCTCGGACGGGTCGATGGCGGCCACGACCGCCTCGGCGTAGGCATGGTGGTCGAAGCGCTGCCACCCCCAGATCAGTTGGGCGCGTACGGGGACGGAGGGGTGACGGGCGAAGCGGGCCAGGTAGGGGACGGCCGCGTCGGAGCTGACGTGCGTCGCGGTCGTGACCACCAGGCGGGCGTCCTCGTCGTCCAGCCCTTCGGGCCCCGGCAGCAGGTCCAGGACCGCTCGGCCCGCCGCCGCCAGTTCCCTGGCCTCCACCGACGAACGGGGCGGGACCAGGCCCGCGGCCCGGGCCAACACCTCCTCCCGCACTTCCTGCGCCACTTCCGTCGCGTGGTTCAGCGCGGTCGCCGCCAGGACCAGGAGGCGGAGCTGCACCGGGCGGTCCTCGGCGGCGTCCGCCGCCCTGATCAGCTCGCGCAGGATCTCCGCGCACTCGCGCGGGCGGGCGTGGCCCACCGCCATGCGGATGACGTCTTCCCAGCGGTCGTCCGTGGCGTGCTGGACCAGGACGCCGATGTCCCAGCGGTCCACCAGGGCCTTGGCCGCCAGGTAGTCCTGGAAGGTGCGGTGGACGAAGTCGACGGTGTCGGTCGTCGGCTCGCGCAGCAGGCCGCTGCGGTGGAGGAGGTGGGTGAGGACCCGGCCCGGGGGGTGGACGGAGGCCTCGGCCACCGCGGGGAGGGCCTCCGCGACGATCGACTCGGCATGGGCGCGGTCCATCTGGAGCCGGCCGTTCAGCGTCAGCCAGTAGGCGAGCCGCTGGATCAGTTGGATCTGCGGCGCCTCGTCCAGCTCGATCCCGTACGGCTTCCCCATGTCCCGCTCGCGGTCCCGGCGGGACAGCAGCATGGAGAGCGCGGAGTCGTAGAGCGCCTTGCGACCTCGGGGGAGATAGCCGTGCCGGTCGCGGTGGAGGGCGCAGAGGAGGCTGCACATGAGCGGGTTGGTGGCGAGCCGGGCGACGTCTTCGGTCGTCCGCAGGGCGTCGAGGAGCGGCTGCTCGTACGGCTCCGCTCCGGGCCCGGCCGCCCGGTGCCAGCGGCGCACGAAGGTGGCGGCCTCGGTGCGGGACATCGGGGCGAGGGTCAGGTCGGTGAAGCCGTCCCGGGCCAGCCAGCCGCTGCCCACGGCGGTGGGGCGGGCGGTCACCAGCCAACGGTTGCCCTCGTAGGCGCTGAGGAGGTTGCGGAGCCAGTCGTGGACCCGACCGCGCTCGGTTTCGGGGATCTCGTCGATGCCGTCGACGAGGATCAGCCCCCGTCCGGCGGCCAGCACCCGATCGGCCCAGCCGTCGGGCGCGGCGAGGGGACAGCCGGCGGCGGGGAGGAAGCGGTCGGGGGAGGAGGGGAGCCGCTCTCCGTGGCGGGTGAGGGCGCGCAGCGGGAGGACGAACGGGATGTGCCCGTGCAGGTACGCCATGCCCTCCGCGCGGTCTTCCGAGGCGGCCGAGACGGTCAGCCACTGGATGAGGGTGGTCTTGCCCGAGCCGGCCAGGCCCCGCAGCAGCACCCTGCCGTGTCGGGCGAGGGCGAGGTCGGCGCGGATCGGATGCTGATCTTCCGGCTGTGGGCCGGGGCGGACCGTGCCGTCGGGAGGGGAGTCCGTTCCGGTCGCCTCCAGCGACAGGTAGGCCGTGTCCAGGGGCCAGTCGCCCGGTGACCGGTGGAGGTCGATGCCGTGGAGGGCGAGCCGGCCGTGCTTCTTGGCGAGGTGCTCCAGGTAGCGGCGCTCGAAGGCCGCGTCCGGGGAGTCCGCCCGTGGCGTCCGCCGGATGACCTCGTCCACCTTGGCGAGGAGCTCGGCCTGGTTCCTGGTCTGTTCCACCAGGCTGCGGGCGATGAACGTGGAGCGCCGGGTGAAGAAGTCGAGGAGGTGGAGGCAGGCCCACTCGGTCAGGGAGTCCAGATGGAGCACCGCGTCCGTGGAGAGGCCGTCCGGGGGCGGGGCGGCCGTGCGCAGTCGGGCGGCGAGGGCGGTGTGGCCCAGCCGGACGGCCTGGACGTCGTCCATGTCGAGCTCGCCGAGGGCCAGGAGGACCGTGGCGAGGGCCTCGGCGACGGCCGGGGCCTCGGCGGCGGGGAAGGACTGTTCGCCGGGCCCGTTCAGGGAGCGCTCGACCAGCGTTCCGGCGAGCTTGCGGACGTCCTTCTCGGTGAGGGTGCGCTTCTCGCCCCGGAAGGAGAGCAGGGCGGAGAGCCGGACCTTCTCCGAATGGTCGATGAGGCCGGCCCCCGCACCCTCGCTGACCAGTAGTTTCTTCAGCAGCGGACTGATCAGTGCCGAAGCGAGGCGGGTGCCGATGAGCGTCGGTTCCATGCGTGTCCCCCCGTGGATTCCCGAGGCGATCAGCGTAGTGCGGGAGGGGCTTTCGGGCGGCTCGGTTGCGTGACCCAGGTCGCTTTCGGGGTGGGGCGCTGGTGACAAGGCGCACAGGCGTTTCGGGGGGTACGAGGTGGAATAGTAGCGACCTTTGGTGTCGATTCGGGACTTTTAGGTGTAAAGATCCAGGACCTTGATCCCGAGGGGGCGACGCGGGTGCGGGGCCGACTTCCTGGCGCTTGCGGGCCTCCGGTGACGTGCGTGTAAACCGATCCCCTTGTGTGCTTATGTCCGTTTCTCGAACCCCGCCCCGGGGGTGTTGCGGGTCGAACTTCCCGAGAGATCGCTACGACGCAATGTCGTAGATGGGGTGTTTTGGCCTGACTGGGGGGTCGGGTTACCAAGGTGGGGCAAGCCCGGCGCAGCACCGTTCCGCGTCGGGTCCCGTACTGCCCGGAGGTTTTCCCCCGTATGTCGAAGCGCGTCATGAACCCCGCCGTCCGTGTCACCGCCGTCGCTCTCGCCGCCGCCGGCCTGGGGGCGTCGATGGTGGCCGGAGCCGGGTCCGCCTTCGCCGCCGAGGGCAAGGCCGCCGCCCCGGTCGCGCTCACCGCTTCCGCCGCCGTCGCCGCCCAGGCCGATGCCCAGGCCCAGGTGGCCGCCCAGGTGAAGGCCGCCGCCGCGAAGGCCAAGGCCGCGACCGTGAAGGCCACCGCCACCAAGACCGCCGTCACGGCCAAGAAGGCTCCGGCGTGGGTCAAGCCGGTCGTCTCCTACACCCTCACCGCCAGCTTCAACCAGGGCGGCGCCATGTGGGCCCACAAGCACTCCGGTCAGGACTTCGCCGTCCCCGTCGGCACCCCGGTCAAGGCCGCTGCCGCCGGTACCGTCGTGAAGGCCGGCCCGAACGGCGGCGGCGACGGCCCCGCCTACGGCAACGCGATCGTCGTGAAGCACGCCAACGGCACGTACTCGCAGTACGCCCACCTCTCGAAGATCAAGGTCTCCGTCGGTCAGAAGGTCGCGGCCGGCCAGCAGATCGCCCTCTCGGGCAACACCGGCAACTCCTCCGGCCCGCACCTGCACTTCGAGATCCGCACCACCCCGAACTACGGCTCCGCCGTGAACCCGGCCGCCTTCCTGCGGTCCCACGGCGTCACCATCTGAATCTGACGCTGCTACCGGCCCTCGTGGGCCTGGTCGATGAGGTCGAGGGCGACCCCGAGGACGGCTTCCTGCTTGTCCTCGGGGTCGCCCTCGAGGTGCTGCACGAAGAACGTGCCCGCGTGCAGGGTGGAGACCGCGCTGACGCAGCGGACCTTCTGTTCGATGGTGAAGTCCGGCTCCTGGAGGAGCTCGGTCAGCGCGAGCACGCGCTCCTTGAAGGTCAGGCCCACGCTCAGTTCCCGCACGGTGGCCTGGTTCTCCTGCATGAAGCGGAAGAGCGGGGCCGCCGCGAGCAGGGCCACCTGGTAGCGGCGGAGGGTCTCGCGCTTGGTCTCCAGGGTCCGGGGCTGTTCCCGGGCCCACTCGATCAGCTCGTCCATCGGCCGGGTCAGGTCCTCGAAGATCCCGATGAGGATGTCTTCCTTGGTCTTGAAGTGGTAGTAGAGCGCGGCCTTGGTGACGTCGAGGCGTTCCGCGATCTCGCGCAGCGAGGTCTTCTCGTAGCCCTGCTCGGCGAAGAGTTCGAGGGCCACGTCCTGGATGCGCTGGCGGGTGTTGCCTCGGGCCATGGCGGATCTCCACTTTCCAGAAAACTTACTTGACGCCCGGCTAGTTACCGGCCTACCTTCCTCAGTGTAGTAACTAGCCGGGCGGCAAGTAAGGGATCGAGATGGCGACGGAACAGCAGGCACCCATGGCAGAGGGGAAGTCCGGGGCGCAGCCGCGCAGCGTGCGCGTGGTGCTCCTCGCCCTCATGATCGCGATGTTGCTCGCGATGCTCGACAACATGATCATCGGTACGGCGATGCCGACGATCGTCGGTGAGCTCGGCGGCCTGGAGCACCTCTCCTGGGTCGTCACCGCCTACACCCTGGCCACTGCGGCCTCCACCCCCCTCTGGGGCAAGCTCGGCGACATGTTCGGCCGCAAGGGCGTCTTCCTCACCTCGATCGTGATCTTCCTGATCGGCTCGGCGCTCAGCGGCATGGCCCAGGACATGGGGCAGCTGATCGGCTTCCGCACGATCCAGGGCCTCGGCGCCGGCGGCCTCATGGTCGGCGTGATGGCGATCATCGGCGATCTGATCCCGCCCCGTGAGCGCGGCAAGTACCAGGGCATGATCGCCGGCGTGATGGCCCTCGCCATGATCGGCGGTCCCCTCGTCGGCGGCACCATCACCGACCACTGGGGTTGGCGCTGGTCCTTCTACATCAACCTGCCGCTCGGCATCGTCGCCCTCGCCATGGTCACCACCGTCCTGCACCTGCCCAAGAAGCAGCGCAGCACCGGCACCCGCATCGACTTCCTCGGCGCCGCGCTGCTGACCGCCGGCATCACCGCGATCGTCCTCGTCACCACCTGGGGCGGCACGGAGTACGCCTGGGGCTCGGCCACCATCATCGGCCTCGCCCTCGGCGGCCTCGTCGCACTCGTCGCCTTCCTCTTCGTCGAGACCCGGGCGAGCGACCCGATCATGCCGCTGCACATCTTCCGCAGCCGCAACTTCACCCTGATGTCCCTGATCGGCTTCATCACCGGCTTCGTGATGTTCGGCGCGGTCCTCTACCTGCCGATCTTCCAGCAGTCCGTCCAGGGCGCCTCGGCCACCAACTCCGGCCTGCTGCTCCTGCCGATGCTGCTGGCGATGATGGTCGTCTCCCTGCTCGTCGGCCGGTTCACCACCAGCACCGGAAAGTACAAGGTCTTCCCGATCGCGGGCGGTGCGCTCATGATGGTCGGCCTCTTCCTGCTCTCCACCATGGACACCGGCACCTCGCGCCTCGTCTCCGGGATCTGGATGGCGGTCCTCGGCGCCGGCATGGGCTTCCTCATGCAGATCACCATGCTGGTCGCCCAGAACAGCGTGGAGCTGAAGGACATGGGCGTCGCCTCCTCCTCCACCACCCTCTTCCGCACGCTCGGTTCCTCCTTCGGCGTCGCGATCATGGGCGCGCTCTTCACCAGCCGCGTCCAGGACGAGATGACCTCCCGCGGCGGGGCCGGGCTCACCGAGCGCACCGCCCAGCTCGACGCGGCGAGCCTCGCCAAGCTGCCGGACGCCCTCCGCGAGGCGTACCAGCACGCGGTCGCCTCCGGCACCCACGGCGCCTTCCTGGTCGCCTCGGCCGTGGCGGTCCTCGGCTTCGCCCTCGCCTTCTTCGTCAAGGAGGTGGCGCTCCGCGGCGCCGGACCGGCCGCGGCCCCGAAGGCGGAGGCCGGCGACGGGGCCCCCAAGGTCGCCGAGGCGGTCTGACCCCGGCGCGGGGACCCGCACGAGCACGAGGACGGTGGGGCCGCTCCCGAGAGGGGGCGGCCCCACCGTCGTGTGGTCACTGCGGTGGCCGCAGCACGGGGAAGCTGCCCGTGTTCGTCGGCGCGTGGTCCGGTAGCCACAGCACCGCGATGGCGCCGCCCACCCCCTCCGGGGACCCCTCCGAGGCCACGTTCCGGAAGGTCAGCCGGGCGCCGAGGACCCGGGCCTGCCCGGCCGCGATCGTCAGGCCCAGTCCGTGGCCCTGGCCCGCGCGGTCGCTCGTCCCCGTGCGGAACCGGTGCGGGCCCTCCTTCAGGAGCGCCTCGGGGAAGCCCGGACCGTGATCGCGGATCCGCACCACCCGGCCCTCGACGGTGACCTCGACCGGCGGTTCGCCGTGCTTGGCGGCGTTGGCCAGGAGGTTGCCGACGACCCGCTCCAGCCGGCGCGGATCGGTGTTCACCCAGGACTCGTGCACGACCCGGACGACGACGCCCGGGTGCAGGGCCCGCACCCGCCGCTCCACGAACTCGCCGAGCGCGATCTCCTGGAGCTCGGCCCGTTCCGAGGCGCCGTCCAGCCGGGCCACCTCAAGGACGTCCTCGACCAAGGTGCGCAGCACCTGCGCCCGGTTCCGGACCAGCTCGGCAGGGCGCGACGGCGGCAGCAACTCGGCCGCCGTGAGCAGCCCGGTGACGGGGGTGCGCAGCTCGTGCGCGATGTCGGCGGTGACCCGCCGCTCGGCCTCGATCCGCTCGCTCAGGGCGTCGGTCAGGGAGTCCACCGCCCACGCCAGGTCATCGGTCTCGTCCCGCACGACCCCGCCGACGGCCTCCTGTACCCGGACGTCCCCGTTGCCCTGGGCCACCCGGCCGGCCGCGACGGCGGCCTTCCGCAGTCGCCGCGAGAGCCGGCCGCCGATCAACACGCCGAGCGCACACCCGCCGAAGACCACCGACACCGAGCCGATGACCAGGGCCCGGTCCAGGTCCCTCATGACGGTGGCGCTCCGGTCGGCGAAGGGGATGTGCAGCGAGAGCACGTCCCCGTTGGCGAGGGGGACGGCCGCCCACACGTCCGGCGGACCGCCGTGCCGGTGTTCCTGCACGAAGGTCCCGCGCCGCCGGTCCCGCATCAGCTGGTCGAGCTCCGGCGGCAGCGCCGGATCGTTGATCTTCGTGCCGAAACGGGGCTCCTTCGGTTTCGCCGTCTCGTACAGCCGCTGGGCGAAGAGCAGCCGCTCCATCTGCACCTCGCGCGCGTTGTCGAGCATCGAGATGCGGGCGGCGTTGTGCACGATCACGCTCAGGGTGACCGCGATGAGGGCGCCGACCGCTGCGATGGCGACGGCGATCTTCCAGCGGACTCCGGTCCGGAAGGGCGGCGGCCTCACCGACGCGTGCCCGTCGTGCAGGACGTCTCGTGGGTCATGCCGGGTCAGTTCTTGAGCTTGTAGCCGAAGCCGCGCACGGTCTCGATCCGGTCCTGACCGATCTTGGCGCGGAGTCGCTGCACATGGACGTCCACGACCCGGGTGTCGCCGCCCCAGCCGTAGTCCCAGACCCGCTCCAGGAGCTTGTCCCGGGACAGCACCGTGCCCGGCGCCGAGGAGAACTCCAGCAGCAGCCGCATCTCGGTCGGGGTCAGTGCCACCGGCGCACCGCCCTTGTGGACCTCCATGCCCTCGGTGTCGACCTCCAGGTCGCCGAAGACGAGCAGCCCCCCGGCGTCCGCCGGCCCGTTCCCGCGCTCGCCCGCACCTCCGGCGTGCCCGAAGCGGCGCAGCACCGCCCTGATCCGGGCCATCAGGACGGAGCCGTCGAAGGGTTTGGTGACGTAGTCGTCGGCCCCGGCCTCCAGGCCGAGCACGACGTCGATGGAGTCGGCGCGCGCCGACAGCATGATGACGGGAACCGTCGACTCGTCGCGGATGCGACGGCACAGGCTCACCCCGTCCATCCCCGGCAGCATCACGTCGAGCAGGGCGATGTCGGGGCGCTTCGCCCGGAAGGCGTCCAGGCCGGAGAGCCCGTCGGGCATGGCGGTCACCCGGAAGCCGTCGCGCTCCAGGGCGAGTTGGGTGGCCTCACGGATGACGTCGTCGTCCTCGACGAACAGGACATGGGTTTCGGCCATCGTGCGTGCCCTTCGGGGTCGGTGCGTTCTTTCTGCGCGGGGGGTGCGGGGGTGCGGATCAGGGGGCCGCGGGCCCGCTCGGCGCGGGCTCCGGGCCGTCGCCGACGGCCCGGCTGTAGTCGTTGTGCACCCAGTCGTGCTGGGTGAACGCGTTCCCCGACCAGCGGTAGGTGATCACGTCTTCGCCCGAGGGGTACGCGACGGGGTCGCCCTTCGCATAGACCTGTCGGGTGACGACGAGGTCACCTCGGTCGATCGTGGCGTAGACCGCCGCCTCCTCGGCCGTGAACACGTTCTCGTACCGGTCGCTCTGCTTCCGGTAGACGTACGTCCCGATGCCGACCGCATCGCCGCAGGTCATCACGTTGACGACGACATCGGGGTCGGAGGCCCCGGTGAGGTTGCCGTAGGAGGCGTCCACCGGGTAGGCGTCCGCGACGCACGGCTTCAGATCGTCCTTGAGCCCTGCGTCGATCTTCGGGTCGGCCTTCAGCAGCGCGATCGGATCCACCCGCTCGGCCGCCTGCGGACCCGAGGGGTCGGAGGCGGAAGGGACGGGCGCCGCGGCGACGACCTCGTCGGTGCGGGCCGCGCCCTCGTCACGGGAGCCGGTGCCACCGCTGGAGCAGGCGGCCAGCGACAGGCCGACGGCGACGAGGCCGGCCGTCGCCGCGCCCGCCGCCCTGGCCGTACGGGGCGGGCGGGGGCCGGTGGCGTCCCGGCCGGCACCGGAGCCGCCGTCGAGGTCCTCGCCGCAGACTTCGGCGACGGGGCCGCCCGGGGCGTTCCCCTCGCCGTCGGAACCGCCCCGGTGCCGGTCTCCTCTTCCGTCCGGTTCGCCGTCTAGGCCGCGCACCGCTCCCTGCCCCCTTCGCCGGTCCGTACCGTCGTCCGCCCCTCCGCCCGGCCCGGGGCACGGGCGTCGAGGCCGCGTCCCTCCAGCTCCTGGCGGAGCCGGGCGAGCGCACGGTGGAGCGTGGACTTCACGGTACCCGTCGACATGCCGAGCGCCGCCGCCGTCTCCTCGGTGCTCATCTGCTCCCAGTGCCGCAGGACCACGACGCTGCGCTGCTTCGGCGCGAGCACCGTCAGGACGTCCATGAGCAGGGCCCGGTCGGCGTGCTGCTCCGTCAGGTCGTCGATGCTCGCATCGGGCAGCTGTTCGGTGGGGACCTCTTCGAGCTTGCGGGAGCGCCACCACTCGGTCCGGGTGTTGATCATGACCCGGCGCAGGTAGGCGTCGGCGAGGGACTTGTCGGCGATGCGGTCCCAGCGGCCGTACGTACGGGCCAGCGCGGTCTGCAGGAGGTCCTGGGCCTCGACGGGGTCGGCGACGAGGCGACGGGCGCTCCGCAGCAGCGCGTCCTGCCGCGTGCGTACGTACTCCTCGAAGTCGAGCACCTCGCCGTGCCTCATCCGAACCGCCTCCGATCCCCGTGACCTGCTTGTTCCTCGTGTCGTGGACGACGCTACGGAGCGGTTGTCACGGGGCTGTGCGGGGCAGCCGTCGGTGGACGCACGGCTACCCATCGGTTGTGTAACAGCGGGGGCGGGAAGGTTTCGGGCGGTCGGCCTCAGGACGTCGGCAGCCGGTACCTGCCTCCGTCCAGCGGCTCGACCAGTCCGTCCGAGACCAGCCCGTCCAGGGCCCTGGCCCGCTGCACCGGCTCGTCCCAGACGAGGTCCAGGTCGGCCTGGGGCACCGGGTCCGGCGACTCCCGCAGCACCGCGAGGAGCCGGCCGCGCACCTGCCGGTCGGTCCCGGCGTACGTCTGGCCGCGGCGCGGCGGCCCGTCGTGCGCCGGCTTCCCCGCGAGCCGCCAGGCGCACTTCCCGGCGATCGGGCAGCGTCCGCAGTCCTCGTTCTTCGCCGTGCACACCAGGGCGCCCAGCTCCATGGAGGCGGCCGCCCAGCGGGACGCCGTGGCCTCGTCCGCCGGAAGCAGGGCCCGGGCGAGCCGTCGCTCGGCGGCCGTGGTCGCGTTCGGCGGGTACTGGACCCCGGTCGCCGCCCGGGCGAAGACCCGGCGCACGTTGGTGTCCAGGACGGCGTGCCGCTGCCCGTACGCGAAGGAGGCGACCGCCGCCGCCGTGTACTCGCCGATGCCGGGCAGTGCGAGCAGCTGTGCGTGGTCGGCGGGCACGTCGCCGCGGTGCCGTTCCGTTATGGCCACGGCCGCCGCGTGCAACCGGAGCGCGCGCCGTGGATAGCCGAGCCGCCCCCAGGCGCGGACCGCCTCGCCCGGTGCTTCCGCGGCCAGGTCGGCAGGCCGGGGCCAGCGCGCCAGCCACTGCTCGTACACCGGGAGGACGCGGACGACCGGGGTCTGTTGGAGCATGAACTCGCTGACCATCACGCCCCAGGCGCCGGCCTCGGGGCGGCGCCAGGGCAGGTCACGGGCGTGCTGGTCGAACCAGGCGAGGACGGGCCCGTGCAGCTCGGCAGCGGGCACCGGGGCCTCGGGGACGGGGGGCGTGGGGGAAGCGTCGATGGAAGTCATGGCACCTCCGATCCTGGCACGTCTCCGGCGCGATCAGTACGCGCCGTGACGTGCCCGAGAGGGCCGCTCGGAGGGCGCGGGAGCGTGCACGGAGGCGCGCGTGCGCGGTCCGCGCCCCGCACACCAGACCACGGCCGAGCTCCGGCTCGACCGGGCCGTCTCCACCAGGGACCGCACGGGCCGTTCCCCCACCCGCATCACGAGGAAGGCGACCAGTCCGCCGAGGAGCAGGCCGACGGTCACGTCGTGCGGGTAGTGGACCCCGACGAAGACCCGGGAGAAGGCCATGAGCAGCGCCATCGGCACGGTCAGCCAGACGATGCCCCGCCAGGACAGCGCGAGCGCGATCGCAGCGGCGCCCGCGATCGCCGAGTGGTTGCTGGGGAAGGACCAGTCGCCGTGCGGCGGGCAGGTGATCAGGGAGGCGGGTGCACCGGTGACCGCGCGGCACGGGCGTTCCTCGTCGAACAACGACTTCAAGGCCTCGCTCACCACATAACCGAAGGCGGTGGCGACCGGGGCGAGCAGTGCGAGCGCCATCGCCCGGCTCGACCCCTCCCGGGAGCGCCACCAGCCGGCCAGGAACAGCGCGCCGAAGAGCAGCAGTCCCAGCTCCGTCCACACCTCGGCGACCCACTGGAACCAGTGGGGGGTGGCGTGGGCGAAGTCGGCGACGTCGAGGTACAGACGATCGGAGAGGTCGAGGAGGGTGTTCATGGGGAATGACGCTAACCGGAATCTGGAGTCCGTCTTCCCCGGCCAACGGTCACCACGGCTCCCCGGCGAAAGCGGGGCTTGCGATTCGCGTCGTTTCCCTACGGTTTCGGGGTCGCCCCCGGGAAAAGTTCCCCGAACCGACGGATGTGATCATCGGCAAAACTTGGCCCTTCGGGCGGCGGGTGGGGCGGGAGTTGGGCCGGATCTCTCGTAAGGTTCGGGGCGTGGGATCTTTGCGCAATCCGGTCGGGCCGCTTCCCTCCACCATCTATTGGCGACGGAGGGCGGTGGCGCTGTGCCTGGTGGCGCTCCTCGCGCTGCTCGCCGCATGGGCCTTCACCTCCGGTGACGGCGACGGGAAGAAGGCGAACGACGCCGCCAACGGCGCCACGCCGACTCCTCCCTCGATCACCCCGGGACCCTCCGGCACCGGGACGGCGATCAGCCAACAGCCCGGTGGGCGCGACGAGTCGGACGATTCCGACGACGGTGATGCCGGCGACGGCAGTGGCAGCGGCGGATCGACCGGCTCCGGCGGCTCGGACGCCGGCGCCGATGCGGGGACGGACGCCGGGACCGGGAGCACCGGAAAGAACGGCGACACCGACGGAGCGGGCGGTGACGGCGGCGCGGGCACCGGTGCGGGCCAACAGGTGCCGGCCGACTCTCCGCTCCCCAACTGCCCCGCAGGGACCCTGCAGTTGACGCT
Source organism: Streptomyces sp. NPDC058872 (assembly GCF_042743065.1). Classification (NCBI taxonomy): domain Bacteria; kingdom Bacillati; phylum Actinomycetota; class Actinomycetes; order Kitasatosporales; family Streptomycetaceae; genus Streptomyces; species Streptomyces sp. NPDC058872. The sequence goes on along the minus strand of NZ_JBHYMK010000038.1, from coordinate 10,930 downwards.
CCGCTCCACCAAGGTCACTTACGAGCCGGGGGAGAAGCCCCGCTTCCAGCTCGTCGTCAAGAACCCCTCGAACACCACCTGCAAGGCCGACTTCGGCCCCCGCAGCGCGGTTCTGACGGTCAGCGACGACCAGGACGAGGAGGTCTGGTCCTCCGCCGACTGCCCGCGCCCGGGCACCCCGGTCCTGTTGCGCGTCCCCGCCCGCGGCACCATCACCCACACCGTGGAGTGGGACCGCCGCCCCAGCGCCCCGCAGTGCGCCACCGCCCCGGCGGGCCAGGCCGACCCCGGCACCTACCTGGTGGAGGCGACGGTGCCGGGCGCGAAGGTGCTCCCGGCGTCGTTCAGGCTCGCGAAGGACTGAGGGCCCCTCCGGGACTCAGACGTACCGCTCCAGGATCGAGGACTCCGCGAGCCGGGAAAGCCCCTCGCGGACGCTGCGGGCCCGCGCCTCGCCGACCCCGTCGACGGTCTGCAGGTCGTCCACGCTGGCCGCGAGCAGCTTCTGCAGCCCGCCGAAGTGCTCCACCAGCCGCTCGATGATCGCGCCGGGCAGCCGCGGCACCTTCGCCAGGAGGCGGTAGCCGCGCGGCGACACCGCGGAGTCGAGCGTCTCCGGGGAGCCGCTGTAGCCGAGGGCCCGCGCCACGACCGGGAGTTCGAGCAGTTCGGTGTGGGTGAGCGCATCCAGTTCGGTGAGCGCCTCGGTGACCGTCCGGGAACGCTGGGGCCCCTTCCCGGAGGCGGCCCGCGGGGACGCCGGCTCCGGCGCGTAGTCCCGGACCACCAACTCCCGCTCCGGCTCCACCCCCGCGATCAACTCGTCGAGCTGGAGCGAGAGGAGACGGCCGTCGGTGCCGAGCTCGACCACGTACTCGGCGATTTCGGTGGCGATCCGGCGGACCATCTCCAGGCGCTGCGCCACCGCCGTGACGTCCCGGACCGTCACCAGGTCCTCGATCTCCAGGGCGGAGAGCGTGCCGGCGACCTCGTCGAGCCGGAGCTTGTACCGCTCCAGGGTCGCGAGCGCCTGGTTGGCGCGCGACAGGATCGCGGCCGACTCCTCCAGGACCCGGCGCTCGCCGTTCACGTACAGCGCGATCAACCGCATCGACTGGGAGACGGAGACCACCGGGAAGTTGCACTGCCTGGAGACCCGGTCCGCGGTGCGGTGCCGGGTGCCCGTCTCCTCGGTGGGGATGGAGGCGTCGGGTACCAGCTGCACGCCCGCGCGGTGGATCTTGGTGATGTCCTTGTCGAGGACGAGGGCGCCGTCGAGCTTGCACAGCTCGCGCAGGCGGGTGGCGGCGAACTCCACGTCCAGCACGAAGCCGCCCGTGCACATCGAGTCGACCGTCTTGTCCAGGCCGAGCACGATGAGACCGCCCGTGTTGCCCCGGAGGATCCGCTCCAGGCCGTCGCGCAGGGCGGTGCCCGGTGCGACCGCACTCAGGGCGGCGCGCATCAGTGCTTCGTTGCCGGAGCCCGCGCCGGACTTTCCAGGAGCTGCTGCCCCGTCCTTGGCTGCCACTGCACTCCTCCGGCTCGTACGGATGGGCGAGACCAGGGCAAAGTCTAGCGACACCACCTCGGCAGGGGGTCCGCCACCGGAACGAGGACCTCCCCTTCGTGCGGATCCGCACGGCAGAACGGGAGCGGGCGGGCCCCGCAGGCCCGCTCCCGCACGGGGCGGAGTCCCGGGAACCGGACCCGATCAGCCGCCCGGCGCGTCCTCCGCCGCCTTCGTCCTGCGCCCGCGGGGCAGCACCCGCAGGGCATCGCCCACGTCCGCGACCTCCGTCACCTTCATGCCCGCCGGGACCTTCCCCGGATCCCCCGGGACCAGCGCGTGCGTGAAGCCCAACCGGTGCGCCTCGGCGAGCCGGCGCTGCACGCCCGTCACCCGGCGCACCTCGCCCGCGAGCCCGACCTCGCCGATCGCGACCAGGTTCTTCGGCAGCGGGGTGTCGCTCGCCGCGGACGCCAGGGCCAGCGCGATCGCCAGGTCGGCGGCGGGCTCGGTGAGCTTCACCCCGCCCACGGTCGCGCTGTAGATGTCGCGCTTGCCCAGTGCGCTGATCCGGCCGCGCTGCTCCAGGACCGCCAGCATCATCGAGACCCGGGAGGTCTCCAGGCCGGAGGTGGTGCGGCGCGGGGAGGGGATCTGGGAGTCCACGGTCAGCGCCTGCACTTCGGCCACGAGCGGCCGGCGGCCCTCCAGGGTGACCGTCAGGCAGGTGCCCGGCACGGCCACGTCACGCCGGGTCAGGAAGAGCCCGGAGGGGTCGGCGAGACCGGTGATGCCCTCGTCGTGCAGCTCGAAGCAGCCGACCTCGTCGGTCGCCCCGTACCGGTTCTTCACGCCCCGGACCAGGCGCAGGCGCGCGTGCCGGTCGCCCTCGAAGCTGAGGACGACGTCCACCAGGTGCTCCAGGAGCCGGGGCCCCGCGATCGCCCCGTCCTTGGTGACGTGGCCGACGAGCAGCGTCGACATGCCGCGCTCCTTGGAGGCCCGGATGAGGGCGCCGGCGACCTCGCGGACCTGGGCCATGCCGCCGGGCGCCCCGTCGATCTCGGGGGAGGCGACGGTCTGCACCGAGTCCAGGACCAGCAGCGAGGGCTTCACGGCGTCGAGGTGTCCGAGGACGGCCGACAGGTCGGTCTCCGCGGCCAGGTACAGGTGGTCGCTGATCGCGTCGATCCGGTCGGCGCGCAGCCGGACCTGACTCGCCGACTCCTCGCCCGTGACGTAGAGGGTGCGGTGCTCGTCGCTCGCCGCCTTCGCCGCCACGTCGAGCAACAGCGTGGACTTGCCGACGCCCGGCTCGCCCGCGAGCAACACGACGGCGCCCGGCACCAGGCCTCCGCCGAGCACCCGGTCCAGCTCGTCGACACCGGTCGAGCGGGCGGTCGCCTGCCGGCCGTCGACCTGGCCGATGGGCAGCGCGGCGTTGGAGACGCGCCCCGGCGCGGTCGTCCGGACGGCGGGCGCGCCGTACTCCTCGACCGTCCCCCAGGCCTGGCACTCGGGGCAGCGACCGAGCCATTTGGCGGTCTGCCAGCCACACTCGGTGCAGCGGTAGGACGGCCGGTCCTTGGCGGTTTTCGTACGGGCAGCCATGAGCGACACCGTACCGGCCGCCACCGACAGCGGGGCGCGGTCCTTCCCACGGGGGAGGGCCACGGCGCCGGAGCACCGGCTTCCTGTCCCCCTTCGAGGGATACCTTCACCCGTAAGAATGAGAATCGGGCAACCAATATGAAGAGTGCCCCCGGTCCTGCCTACGGTCGCCCCGTGACGAGCAGCAGGCTGGAATCCTCCGCACGCACCACCGGCGCACACCGGGCGCACCGCGCCACGGACCAGGGCCGGCGGGCGCTCGGCCGGCGACCCCCCGCCCGCTACGAAGCCGCCCTCGACGGCCTCTTCACGTACTGCCTCTCCGTGCTCTGCGACCACGACACGGCAACCGCCGTCCTCGGCGACGTCCTCGCCGTCGCCGAACGCCACCAAGGCCGTTGCCCCTCCGACGTGGACGGACGCACCGCCTGGCTGTACGCCCTCGCCCGCTGGGCCTGTCTCCGCAGCCTCGGCGAACAGCGCCGCAAGCGCCAGGGCGCCCACACCGGCCGCCCGGCCGTCACCGCACCCGAACCGCCCCCGGTTCCCCGGGAGACCGCCGAACGGCGCCGCGCCGAGCTCGCCCGGCTCGCCTGGCCCGAGGCCGCCGGCACCACGCCCGAACAGCGGGAGGCCCTGGAGCTCTCCGTGCGGCACGGACTCAGCCACCGCCAGGTCGCTGCCGTGCTGTCCCTGGACCCGCTCGCCACCCGCGAACTCCTCGCCACCGCCGGCTGCGAAGTGGAACGCACCCGTGCCGCCCTCGCCGTCGTCGAGACCGGCGACTGCCCCACCGTCGCCCGGCTCACCGGAGACCAGCGGGTGCTCCTCTCCGCCGCCCTGCGCGCCGAACTCGTCCGGCACGTCGACGACTGCCCCCACTGCCGCCGCACGGCCGAGCGGGTGGGGGCCGGGGGGCCCTGGCCCGGCGGTCCCTCCCTGCCGACGGACCGGCTGCCCCTCGTCGAGGCGCCCCGGACCGCCGCGTACATGGCGATGCTGCACGTCCCGCGCGCGCGTGCCGGCGCCCCGCGCTTCGCGCCGACCGGGTTCCCCCTGGACCCGAAGGACCACACGGCCCGCCGCGACCGGATGCGGGCCCGCGCGGTGACCACCACCGTCGTCGCCGCCGTGGTCGCCGCCCCCGTCCTCGCCCTGTGGACGTCCTACCGGGGAACCCCGGACACCGACACCGCCGGCCACGACGGTCCCGGGATCAGCACGCCCGAGGCGGACGAACCGGCGACCCCGGACGGCGCCCCCTACGACCGGTACGAGAACGCGGGCAACACCAGCACCGCTCCCGAGCCCCGCTTCACCCAGGGCAGCCGCGCCCCCGACGTCTCCGTCGAGGTGGTCAGCCCCGGCAGCACCGCAGCGCCGTCCCGCCCCGGAGAGCCGGCACCCGGATGGATCGAGGTCGCCGCCACCGGCCGCGGCGACCTCACGCTGCTCACGCTCACCGCCTCCGGCGGTTCACCCGTCGACTGGTCGCTGTGGACGGACGCGCCGTGGCTGTACGTCAGCCGGGCCTCCGGCACCCTCCGCCCCGGCGAGAAGACCACGATCGTCGTCCGCGTCGACCGGGCGCGCGAACCCGTCGGCTCCTGGAGCGCGCGGATCGGGGTCAACCCGACGGGCGCGGTCGTGCGGATCGACGGCCACCGGCAGCCCCCGCCGCCCGAGGACCGGGTGATCACGCCCCCGCCGAGGACGACGGAGCCGACGCCCCCGCCGACCGCCCCGCCGCCGACGGACCCGGGCGAGCCGCCCACGGACCCGCCGCCGACCGACCCGAGCGAGCCGCCTCCCACCGGGCCCACGGACCCGCCGCCGACGACCGGGCCCACGGACCCGCCGCCGACCACGGAGCCGACGACCGGGGAACCTCCGTCCACCCCCTCGGACCCGGACCCGTCGACGACGGAGGAGCCACCCCCACCCCCGTCCTCCTAGGAACCCCGGAACCCTCCGGTCGACCTGCGCCGCGGGACACGGCCCCCCGCAGTCCCGCGGGACCGCCGACGCGCCCCGTACGAGGGCGCCCCGCCGCCCCGCGGCGGGCCCGTTCCGGTCCGCCGGGGGGCCGGACGGCACCCCCTCGGATCAGGCGGGGTCGGCCGGGTGCGGCGCCACGAGCGGCAGGTGCGAGGCGAGCCGGGCCTCGCACAGCCCGGCGAGCACCCGGTACGCCTCCTCGCCCATCATCTCGACGAGCTCCGGCCGGTACGAGACGTAGACGGGCTCACCGCCGACGTGTGCCGAGGAGGCCGTCGTGCAGTACCAGTGCAGGTCATGGCCGCCGGGCCCCCAGCCGCGCCGGTCGTACTCGCCGATCGACACCTGCAGCACCCGGCTGTCGTCGGGGCGCTCGATCCAGTCGTACGTCCGCCGCACCGGCAGCTGCCAACAGACGTCGGGCTTCGTCTCCAGCGGCTCGCGGCCCTCCTTCATCGCCAGGATGTGCAGCGAGCAGCCCGCACCGCCCGCGAAGCCGGGCCGGTTCTGGAAGATGCAGGACCCCTCCCAGCGGCGGGTCTGCCGGTCGCCGTCCTCGTCGCGCTGCACCCAACCCGACTCGGTCCCGACCCCGTGGAACTGCCACAGCTCGGGCGTCAGCCGGGCCACGTGCTCCGCGACCCGCTTCTCGTCGTCCTCGTCGGAGAAGTGCGCCCCCAGCGTGCAGCAGCCGTCGTCGGCGCGCCCCTCCTGGATGCCCTGGCAACCGTTGCCGAAGATGCAGGTCCAACGGGACGTGAGCCAGGTCAGGTCACAGCGGAAGACCTGTTCCTCGTCGGCCGGATCGGGAAACTCGACCCAGGCGCGGGCGAAGTCGAGGCCCTTCTCGTCCGGCTCCTCGGCCTTGCCCCGCTTCTGCTTCCCGACCTTCACGGCCTTCACCGACTTCGCCGCGTGCGCGGTCCTGGCCGCCTTCACGCCGTCGTCGGCACTGTCCTTGTCCGGCTTCGCCTTCTTCGTCTTTGGCACAGGACCAAGCGTATGCGGGCGGGCGCACGGACCTCTGCTTCCACCCGGCCCGGCGGAGCGGGTGCCGAAGCCCCCCGTCCGCGACCCGCGCCACCGCGGCAGCGCTCCGGGGCCGGCCGCCCGGCGCCGTGACGCGTCCCACGGGGTCCCGGCCGGCCGGCGCCCCGGGCGGCAGTCGAAGCCAATGGTTCATCCGGCAACGGAACCGGCCGGGTCATCGGTACCGTTCCGCCCATGAGACTCGGAGTCCTCGACGTCGGTTCGAACACGGTGCACCTGCTGGTGGTGGACGCCCACCCCGGCGCCCGACCGCTGCCCGCCCACTCCCACAAGGCGGAGCTGCGGCTCGCCGAGCTGCTCGACGAGCGGGGGGCGATCGCGCCCGCCGGCGTCGAACGGCTCATCGCGACCGTGCGGGACGCGCTCGCCGCCGCCGAGGACAAGGGCTGCGAGGAAGTGCTGCCGTTCGCCACCTCCGCGGTGCGGGAGGCCAGCAACGCCGATGCGGTGCTCGCCCGCGTGAAGGACGAGACCGGGGTCGACCTCCAGGTCCTCACCGGCGAGGAGGAGGCCCGGCTGACCTTCCTCGCGGCCCGCCGCTGGTTCGGCTGGTCCGCGGGCAAGCTGCTGCTCCTCGACATCGGCGGCGGTTCCCTGGAAGTCGCGTACGGCATCGACGAGGACCCGGACACCGCGGTCTCCCTGCCGCTCGGCGCGGGCCGGCTGACGGCCGGCTGGCTGCCCGGCGACCCGGCCGACACCTCCGACGTGAAGGCGCTGCGCCGCCACGTGCGCGCGCAGATCGCCCGCACGGTCGGCGAGTTCAGCCGCTTCGGCCGCCCCGATCACGTCGTGGCCACCTCCAAGACCTTCAAGCAGCTCGCCAGGATCGCGGGCGCACCCGGTTCGGGAGAGGGCCTCTACGTGCAGCGGATCCTCACCCGCAGGTCCCTGGAGGAATGGGTGCCGCGGCTCGCCGCCATGACCGTTCCCGAGCGCGCCGCCCTCCCCGGCGTCTCCGAGGGCCGTGCCGGACAGCTCCTGGCCGGCGCCCTGGTCGCCGAGGGCGCGATGGACCTGCTCGGCGTCGCGGAGCTGGAGATCTGCCCCTGGGCCCTGCGCGAGGGCGTCATCCTGCGCCGTCTGGACCACCTGCCGGAGCACTGAGGGGCCGGGCGCCGCACCGGGGGAAGGCCGCGACCCGCGGCCACCCGGGCCCGGACGGGCCGTGCCGGGCCGTGACGTGCGCGGCCGGGCGTGACCGGAACCACCCCCCGGCCCCCCGGCCCTCCCCGTACCCTGTCTCCGTGGCAGAACCAGCGGTGCGCATCCCGGATGCGAAGGTCGCCCTGTCGACGGCCTCGGTCTATCCGGAGTCGACGGCGACGGCCTTCGAGATCGCCGCGCGCCTCGGGTACGACGGCGTCGAGGTCATGGTGTGGACCGATCCGGTCAGCCAGGACGTCGAGGCGCTGCGCAGGCTCTCCGACTACCACGGGGTCCCGGTGCTGGCCGTGCACGCCCCCTGCCTCCTCATCACCCAGCGCGTCTGGTCCACCGACCCGTGGGTCAAGCTCCAGCGCGCCCGTACGGCCGCCGAGCGGCTCGGTGCGTCGACGGTCGTGGTGCACCCGCCGTTCCGCTGGCAGCGCCAGTACGCCAAGGACTTCGTGACCGGCATCTGGCGGATGGCGGACGAGACGGACGTGCGGTTCGCCGTCGAGAACATGTACCCGTGGCGGTACAAGGACCGCGAGATGCTCGCGTACGCCCCCGAATGGGACGTCACGAAGGACGACTACCGGCACTTCACCGTCGACCTCTCGCACACCGCGACCGCCCGCACCGACGCCCTCGCCATGATCGACCGGATGGGCGACCGCCTCGGCCACGTCCACCTCGCCGACGGCAAGGGGTCCGCCAAGGACGAGCACCTGGTGCCGGGGCGCGGCACGCAGCCCTGCGCCGAGCTCCTGGAACGGCTGGCGCTCACCGGCTTCGACGGGCACGTGGTCATCGAGGTCAACACCCGCCGCGCGATGTCAGCCGCCGAACGCGAGGCCGACCTCGCGGAAGCCCTCGCCTTCACCCGGCTCCACCTCGCCTCGGCCGCCGGCCGGCCCGCCCCGGGCCCCGGAACCGCCCCGGGCCCCCGCACGACGGAACGGGCCCCCCGCACATGACCGAGCCGGCCCCGCGACGGCGTGGCCGCCCGTCCCGCACCGAGGAGGAGAGCGGCCCGGGCGCGCGCGAGCGCATCCTGGAGGCGGCCCGCACGCAGTTCGCCGAGCGCGGCTACGACAAGGCGTCCGTGCGCGGCATCGCCAGGGCGGCCGGGGTGGACCCGGCGCTCGTGCACCACTACTTCGGCTCCAAGGACGAGGTCTTCGCCGCGGCCGTGGAGGTCTCCTTCGAGCCCACGACCGTCGTCCCGGCGATCCTCGGCGGCCCGCGCGAGGCCATCGGGGAACGCCTCGCGCGCTTCTTCATCGGCGTCTGGGAGAACCCGGCCTCCCGTGCACCGCTCCTCGCGATCGTCCGCTCCGCCCTCACCCACGAGGCGGCGGCCAAGGTGCTGCGGACCTTCGTGCTGCGCCGACTGCTGGAGCGGATCGCGGCCGAACTGGACGTGCCGGACCCGAGCTTCCGCGCCGAGCTCGCGGCCTCCCACATGATCGGGATCGCGATCCTGCGGTACGTGATCCAGGTCGAGCCGATGGCCTCGGCGGACCCGGAGCAGATCATCGAGCAGGTGGCCCCGACGCTCCAGCGCTACCTGACCCGGGCTTGACCGAAGCGTGAACATCCGTCCCGCATTTCGGACGGCCTGTCCAGATCTTGGAGCAGCGGCGTACGCTCGGTAGCAAGCACACCCGTCACGAGGAGCGAGCGACGATGCCCGAGCTGAGGTCCCGCACTGTCACCCACGGCCGCAACATGGCGGGCGCACGCGCCCTTATGCGCGCCTCCGGTGTACCCGGCGCGGACATCGGCCGGAAGCCCATCATCGCGGTCGCCAACTCCTTCACCGAGTTCGTCCCCGGCCACACCCACCTCCAGCCGGTCGGCCGGATCGTCTCGGAGGCCATCACGGCCGCCGGCGCCATCCCGCGCGAGTTCAACACGATCGCCGTCGACGACGGCATCGCGATGGGCCACGGCGGCATGCTCTACTCCCTGCCCTCCCGCGACCTGATCGCCGACAGCGTGGAGTACATGGTCGAGGCGCACTGCGCCGACGCCCTGATCTGCATCTCCAACTGCGACAAGATCACTCCCGGCATGCTGATGGCCGCCCTGCGCCTCAACATCCCGACGGTCTTCGTCTCCGGCGGTCCGATGGAGTCCGGCCGGGCCACCCTCGTCGACGGCTCGGTCCGCACGCTCGACCTGGTCGACGCGATCTCCGACGCCGTCAACCCGAACATCTCGGACGAGGACATCTCCCGCATCGAGGAGAACGCCTGTCCGACCTGCGGCTCCTGTTCCGGCATGTTCACCGCCAACTCGATGAACTGCCTGACCGAGGCCATCGGCCTCTCCCTCCCCGGCAACGGCTCGGTCCTCGCCACCCACACCGCCCGCCGGGCGCTCTACGAGAACGCCGCCCGCACGGTCGTCGACATCACCCGCCGCCACTACGAGCAGGACGACCACTCCGTCCTGCCGCGCTCCATCGCGACCCGTGCGGCCTTCGAGAACGCCATGGCCCTCGACATCGCCATGGGCGGCTCGACCAACACGATCCTCCACCTGCTCGCCGCCGCCCAGGAGGCCGAGCTCGACTACGGCCTGACCGACATGGACGCCGTCTCCCGCCGCGTCCCCTGCCTGGCCAAGGTCGCGCCGAACGTCGCCAAGGACCGCACGTACTACATGGAGGACGTGCACCGGGCCGGCGGCATCCCCGCCATCCTCGGCGAGCTCTACCGGGCCGGGCTGCTCAACGAGGACGTGCACGCCGTCCACGCGCCCTCCATCAAGGAGTGGCTGAACACCTGGGACGTGCGCGGCGGCTCGCCCTCCGAGGAAGCCGTCGAGCTGTGGCACGCCGCCCCGGGCTGCGTCCGCTCGGCGACCGCCTTCTCCCAGTCGGAGCGCTGGGACACCCTCGACACGGACGCGGCCAACGGCTGCATCCGCGACGCGGCCCACGCGTACTCCAAGGACGGCGGCCTCGCCGTCCTGCACGGCAACCTCGCCGTCGACGGCTGCGTGGTGAAGACGGCCGGCGTCGACGAGTCGATCTGGACCTTCGAGGGCCCGGCCGTCGTCTGCGAGTCGCAGGAAGAAGCCGTCGAGAAGATCCTCAACAAGCAGGTCACCGACGGAGACGTGGTCGTCATCCGCTACGAGGGACCCAAGGGCGGCCCCGGCATGCAGGAGATGCTCTACCCGACGTCCTTCCTCAAGGGCCGCGGCCTGGGCAAGACCTGCGCGCTGGTGACCGACGGCCGGTTCTCCGGCGGCACCTCGGGCCTCTCCATCGGCCACGCCTCCCCGGAGGCCGCGTCGGGCGGCACGATCGCGCTGGTCGAGGACGGCGACCGGGTCCGCATCGACATCCCGAACCGCTCCATCGAGCTCCTCGTCGACGAGGACGTCCTCGCCGCCCGCCGCGAGGCCCTCGGCGGCGTGTACGCGCCGAAGGACCGCCAGCGCAAGGTGTCGGCGGCGCTGCGGGCGTACGCGGCGATGGCGACCAGTGCCGACAAGGGCGCTGTCCGGGACGTGACCAAGCTGGGCTGAGCCCGGCGGTGACCGGGCCGGGCCGAGCCCGGCGGACGCACGGCGGAGGGGAGCGGGCCCGCAGCCCGCTCC
>NZ_JBHYMK010000037.1:0-76174 GCF_042743065.1 Streptomyces sp. NPDC058872 | reverse complement strand
CCTCATGAACCGCCTGCTCCGGCACCCCGTACGGGGTGCCGGAGCAGGCGGTTCGAGTTCGGGTCCTCCGCGCTTCACCGAGGACCCCCACGAGGGGCAGCCCGCCGGGTCCTTTCTGCTGGAGCTCCCGCTTCCCCGTCACCGGGAGGGGACTCCTCCGCTCAGTCCACCACCCGGGCGAACAGCAGTCCGTCCCAGCCCTTCGTGCCGACCGTCTGCAGGGCCGTCGCGTCCAGCCGCGGTTCGCGGCCGATCAGGTCGAACATGTCGCGCGTGCCCGTGATCGCCGGGTCGTCCGGGTGCGCGGTGGCAACCCTGCCCTCCCGCACCACGTTGTCGACGATGATCACCGTGCCGGGGCGCGAGAGCTTCAGGGCCCATTCGACGTAGAGGCGGTTGTTGGCCTTGTCGGCGTCGATGAAGACGAGGTCGAAGGGGCCCGCGCCCTCCGCCTCCAGTTGCGGCAGGCTGTCCAGGGCCGCGCCCGTCCGGACCTCGACGAGCTTGTCGAGGCCGGCGCGGGCGAGGTTGGCGCGGGCGACGTCGGCGTGGGCCGGGTCGTACTCCAGGGTGACCAGACGGCCGGTCGGGGGGAGGGCGCGGGCCAGCCAGACGGTGCTGTAGCCGCCGAGGGTCCCGACCTCCAGGATGTTCTGCGCCCCCTGCATCGTGGCGAGCAGGTGGAGCAGCTTGCCCTGGTGCGGGGCGACGGCGATCTCCGGCAGGCCCGCGTCCCTGGAGGCGTCGAGCACGGCGGTGAGCACCTCGTCCGCGGGGGCGATCGTGTCGGTGAAGTAGTCGTCCACTGCGGTCCACTGAGAGTTCGTCACGTGGACGAACGTACACCGGGCCCGGTCGTCCGGGTGGCGGTGTGACCGCCGGAAGGGTGTCGGCGGGGGTTCGTGGAGGGGTCAGGTCGAGGCGCGGACCCGGAGTTCCTTCACCCCGTTCAGCCAGGCCGCCCTGAGCCGGCGCGGTTCTCCCACCAGGGTCAGGTCCGGCAGGGCGTCGGCGATCGCGTGGAAGATCAGCTCGATCTCCTTGATCGCGAGCGATTTGCCCAGGCAGAAGTGGGGCCCGCCACCGCCGAAGCCGAGGTGGGGGTTGGGGTCCCGGGTGATGTCGAAGCGTTCGGGGTCGGCGAAGACCTCGGGGTCGTTGTTGGCGGAGGAGTAGAAGAGGCCGACCCGGTCGCCCTTGCGGATCTTCTGTCCGCCGAGCTCGGTGTCCTGGGTCGCGGTCCGTTGGAAGGAGACGACCGGGGTCGCCCAGCGGACGATCTCTTCGGCGGTGGTCGCCGGGCGCTCCCGTTTGAAGAGTTCCCACTCCTCGGGGTGGGTGAGGAAGGCGTGCATGCCGTGGCTGATGGCGTTGCGGGTGGTCTCGTTGCCGGCGACGGCGAGCAGCAGCACGAAGAAGCCGAACTCGTCGGAGGAGAGGTTGCCCTGGCCTTCGGCGGCGACGAGCTGGCTGACGATGTCGGAGGCGGGACACTTCTTGCGGGCGGCGGCCATGTTCATCGAGTAGCCGATGAGTTCCATGGCCGCTTCGGCACCGATCTCTTCGGTGATGGCGTACTCGGGGTCGTCGTAGGCGACCATCTTGTTCGACCAGTCGAAGATTCGGGAGCGGTCCTCCTGGGGGACGCCGATGAGCTCGGCGATGGCCTGGAGCGGCAGCTCGACGGCGACCCGGGTGACGAAGTCGAAGGTGCCGTCGGCGTCCGTGCCGTGCTTCGCCCCGTCGACGATGGCGCGGGCGCGCTCGCGCAGGGCGGTCTCCAGGCTCCGGATCGCGCGGGGGGTGAAGCCGCGCTGGACGATCTGGCGGACCCGGGTGTGCTCGGGCGGGTCCATGTTGAGCATGATCAGTTTCTGGACCTCGATCTGGTCCCGGGTGATGTGCTCGTTGAAGCGGATGACCGCGGTGTTCTCGTGCGAGGAGAACAACTCGGGGTGAGTGGAGACGTACTTGACGTCTGCGTGGCGGGTGACGGCCCAGTATCCGCCGTCCTCGAAGCCGGTGACGCCGGCTGGTTGGGGACACCACCACACGGGGGCGGTCTGCCGCAGCCGGGCGAACTCCGGGAAGGGGATGCGCTCGCGCAGCAGATCGGGGTCGGTGGCGTCGAACCCTTCGGGGAGACGACCGTCGGGGAGGCGCCCCTCGGGGAGATGCGGGCAGGCCATCGGCAACACGCTCCATATCTGATGGCTCATCAGAAGTTGCGGGGAAAGCTAGTAACGAGTTCTACAAGTAGCAAGGGGCGGGGTGTGAACTGTTGCGTCCCGGACCCTTGCGTACCGGCGGTAGCAGTCATAAGACTGCATACAGAACTAGAACGCGTACTAGTTCCCCGTGACGCCGACCGACCGGAGTGCCGGGACGCCCCGATCGGTCGAGGAGAGGACGAGCCCATGGCCGCGGAACCCGTCATCGTCGAAGCCGTACGCACCCCCATCGGCAAGCGCGGAGGCGCACTCGCCAACCTCCATCCCGCCTACCTCCTGGGCGAGACCTATCGCGAACTCCTCGGGCGCACCGGCATCCACGCCGACTGCGTCGAGCAGATCATCGGCGGCACGGTCACCCACGCCGGTGAGCAGTCCATGAATCCGGCCCGCACCGCCTGGCTCGCCATGGGCCTGCCCTACGAGACGGCCGCCACCACCGTCGACTGCCAGTGCGGCTCCTCGCAGCAGGCGAGTCATCTGGTGGCCAACATGGTGGCGACGGGCGTCATCGACATCGGCATCTCCTGTGGAGTCGAGGCCATGTCCCGCGTCCCGCTCGGTTCCGGTTCCAAACACGGCCCCGGCAAGCCCTTCCCCGACGAGTGGAACGTCGACCTGCCCAACCAGTTCGAGGCCGCCGAGCGCATCGCCCGCCGTCGGGGCCTCACCCGGGAGCGCGTCGACTCCCTCGGTCTGCTCTCCCAGGAACGGGCCGCGACCGCCTGGTCGGAGGAGCGCTTCAAGCGCGAGACCTTCGCCGTGCAGGTCCCCACCACGGAGGCCGAGCAGCTCGCCGGCCAGGGCATGTGGCGGCTCGTCGACCGCGACGAGGGGCTGCGCGACACCACCATGGAGGGCCTGGCCGGCCTCAAGCCCGTCCTGCCCACCGCCGTCCACACCGCGGGGAACTCCTCCCAGATCTCCGACGGCGCATCCGCGATCATGTGGGCCTCCAAGCGGATGGCCCGTGCCCTCAAGCTGCGGCCGCGCGCCCGGATCGTCGCCCAGGCGCTCGTCGGCGCCGACCCGCACTACCACCTCGACGGGCCGGTCGACGCGACCCGCGCGGTGCTCGGCAAGGCGGGGATGAGTTTGAGGGACATCGACCTCGTCGAGATCAACGAGGCCTTCGCCTCGGTGGTGTTGAGCTGGGCCCAGGTCTTCGAGCAGGACCTGGAGAAGGTCAACGTCAACGGCGGGGCCATTGCCCTGGGCCACCCCGTCGGTGCCACCGGCGCCCGTCTCATCACCACCGCCCTGCATGAACTGGAGCGCACGGACAAGGAGTTCGCGCTCATCACGATGTGTGCGGGTGGGGCGCTCGCGACCGGCACCATCATCCAGCGGCTCTGACCGCCCCTTCGACGAGATCGGTGAGGTACGCGGCGGCCGACGGCGCCTCCTGGGCGAGCGCGGCGGCCTGGCCGGCCCAGAGGTTCACGTACTCGGGCCGGCCCTGCTCGGCCGCGGCCCGTCGCAGCGGGCCCATCAGGGCGTTTTGCACGGGGTACGGGGGGACGTGCTCCTCGTGGGCCGCCATGTCCCGGACGAAGCCGTTCGGGATGCCGCGTGCGGTGCGTCCCGAGAAGAGGCGGGTGAGCACGGTGGTGCGGGCCTCGGGAGTGCCCAGGACCCGCCGGTGCACCGCGCTCGCCCCCGACTCGCGGGCCGCCAGGAAACCGGTGCCGACCTGCACGGCGTCCGCGCCGAGCGCGAGCGCGGCGGCGACCCCGCGCCCGTCGGCGATCCCGCCGGCCGCGACCACCGGCACCGACACCGCGTCTGCCACCTGGGGGACCAGGGAGAACGTGCCGACCAGGGACTCCCGCACCGGCCGCAGGAAGGCGCCCCGGTGGCCGCCCGCGTCGCTGCCGGAGGCGACGACCGCGTCCACCCCGGCTTCCTCCAGGGCCACGGCCTCCTCCACCGTCGTCGCCGTGCCGACCAGCACGATCCCGCGGCGGCGGACCTCCGTGACCAGGCGGCTCGGCGGCGGCCCCATGACCAGGCTGATCACCGGCGGGGCGGCCGCGACGAGCGCGTCCAGTTGTGCGTCGAAGTCGGGCCACGCGCGGACGTCCTCCGCGGTGGGCGGGCGCACCCCCAGCTCCTCGTAGGAGGGGCGGAGCCGCTCGACGTGTGCGGCGAGCGCGGCGGCCGGGAGCTCGTCCCGCTCGCCCTCCTGCGGCACCCACAGGTTCACCGCGAACGGGCGGTCGGTCGCGGCGCGCAGTCGGGCCACGAGCGCGGTGATCTCCTCGGGGGTGTGGATGTGCGCCCCGTACGAGCCGAGGCCGCCGCCCTCGGAGACGGCCGCCGCCAGCTCGACGGAGGAGAGGCCGCCGCCGAAGGGCCCCTGGACGACGGGGAGCGGGATGCCGACGAGCTCGCCGAAACGGCCGGGCGGGAGGGCGGTGGTGTCCGGGGTGGGCGCGGGGCGTGCTGAGCGGGACAAGGCTTCCTCCGGGATCGCGGCGGAGCCGTCCGGTGTGGCCCGCCGATGACACGAACACTAGAGGAGACTAGACGACCGGTCTACTAAAATAAGCGGAGCGGAAACGCCGCAGGCCCCGCCCCTCCGTGAGGAGGGCGGGGCCTTGCGGGTGCGCGTGCGGCAGGGGGACGGCTCAGTACCAGCCGTTGGCCTGCCAGAACGCCCAGGCGGCGTTCGGGGAGCCGTAGCGCTCGTTCATGTAGTTGAGGCCCCACTTGATCTGGGTGGCCGGGTTGGTCTTCCAGTCGGCACCGGCCGAGGCCATCTTGGAGGCCGGCAGGGCCTGGACCAGGCCGTAGGCGCCACTGGAGGAGTTGGTCGCGGTGTGGTTCCAGTGCGACTCGTGCTCGACGATCTTGCTGAACGAAGCGAACTGCGAAGCGGGGACGATCTGACGGGCGAGCTCCTGCGGGCTGGCGGCCGAAGCCGAGCCCGTCGTGCCCAGCACCGCACCCGACGCACCCAGCAGCACGGCTGCGGAAGCGGCGATCTTCTTGTTGCGGGCAGAGACACGAGTGGTGAGCGAGCGGATCAAGACATCGACCTAACGTCGGGGACAAGGGGCGTGCCGGGCGTTTTCGGCAAGCCGGAACCAGGGCCCGGGGGTCCGGGAACTGGCGGGAACCGGCCGTCCGAGGCGCTGCACTGAGCGCCGGCTGCCTGGCGACGTCCACCAGAGAAGCAGGGGCGGAACGCGGATGCAATGACCCCCGGTACGAGGGAGGTTCGGACCCGGACGGTTCGAGGGGGTGGTGGGGCCTGGGGGATTTCCGCAGGTCATGAACCGTTCTGGGAGCATTTGACCGATTATGGAGGTCTACTATTTCGGTTCGTACGTGACGTAGGTCCTGTGGGGCGCCTCACCCGGAGAGGGCCCTTCCGGCCCCCCGAACGTGACCTGCGCCTCGAAGTTCGCCCGTCGCGTGGCCCTCCGGAGCGCCCGCAGCAGCGTGCCGCCGACGGTCACGGTCAGCACGACGGTGAGGACGGCCCGGCCGAGGTCCCAGCCGAGGGAAGTGGCGAGCACGTACGCGGAGAAGCGGACCAGGTTCTCGTGGAGCGGCGCCCCCGGAACGAAGGAGACGCCGCTGCCCTGGCCCTGGAGCAGCACCCACCCCTGCAGGTTCATGACCGTGCCGTACGCGAAGGACGCCAGGAACCCGTACCCGGACAACAGCAGCAGCTCCGCCCGCCCCCGCAGCCGGTCCGCGCCCGGCAGCAGCCCGGCGCCCATCGTGAACCAACCCATCGACAGCATCTGGAACGGCATCCACGGCCCCACGCCACCCGTCAGCAGGGCCGACGCGAACATCGTCACGGAGCCCAGGACGAAGCCGAAGCCCGGCCCGAGCACCCGACCGCTCAGCACCATCAGGAAGAACATCGGCTCCAGGCCGGTCGTCCCCGCCCCCAGCGGGCGGAGCGCCGCGCCCACGGCAGCGAGCACGCCCAACATCGCCACCGCCTTCGCGTCCATCCCGCAGTCCGCGATGGTCGCCACCACCACTGCGACCAGGAGCGGCAGCAGCGCGGCGAACAGCCACGGCGCGTCCCCGGCATGCGAGGTCACGGCCGAGTCGGCGTCCGCGAACAGCGGCCAGCAGAAGGCGGCGATCCCGACGAGGGAGACGAGGACGAGCGCGGCGACCGAACGGGGGCCGAGGCGGACGGGGCGGACGGGGCGGGCCGTGCGCGGCGTGCTCACAGGGCCGCCTCCACCTGCTCGACCGTGAGCCAGGGCTGCGGCGCGAGGATCTTCGCCACCTGCGGTGAGAACGCCGGCGAGGACACCACCACCTCTGCCGTCGGGCCGTCCGCGACCACCTCGCCCTCCGCGAGGATCACCACCCGGTGCGCCAGCTCGGCGGCCAGCTCCACGTCGTGGGTGGCCAGCACGATGGCGTGCCCGTCCGTCGCGAGGCCCCGCAGCAGGGCGACCAGACGGGCCTTGGCCGCGTAGTCCAGGCCGCGGGTCGGCTCGTCCAGCAGGAGCAGCGGCGGGCGACCGGTCAGGACGACGGCCAGGGCGAGGGCGAGCCGCTGCCCCTCGGACAGGTCGCGCGGATGGGTGTCGTCCGCCACCCCCGGCAGCAGCTCCTCCACCAGCGCCCGACAGGTCCCGGGCGACGTGCCGGCGTCCGCGTCGGCAGCCGTGCACTCGGCGGCCACCGTGTCCGCGTAGAGCAGGTCGCGCGGCTCCTGGGGCACCAGGCCCACCTGGCGGATCAGCTCGCCGGGAGTGGTGCGGTGCGGTGCCCGCCCGGCGACCAGGACCCGGCCGGCCGTCGGCTCGACCATGCCCACGAAGGTGGAGAGCAGCGTGGACTTCCCGGCACCGTTGCGCCCCATGAGCGCCACCGTCTCGCCCGGGGCGACCCGCAGGTCGACGCGGCGGAGGGCTTCCACGCGGCCGCGACGCACGCCGAGGCCCTCGGCGTGCAGCAGCGGGGCGGTCGCGGACGCGGCGTCGACGCGGCGCCGCAGGAAGGGGAAGCCCCTTCCGGTCCGCCCCGGGCGTCCCCGCGCCGGTGCGGGGGTCGGTGCGGGGACGGGGAAGACGTCCCCGGTTCCGGCCCCGGTGTGCCGGGAGTACGGGCCCGTGGGGGTCCGGCCCTCCAGGCGCGCCTTCAGCGGGGCCGCCCTGCGCCGTGCGTCCCGGACCGTCAGGGGCAACGGGGTCCAGCCCGCCAGGCGCCCCAGGGAGACCACCGGCGGATGCACCGGAGAGACGGACATGATCTCGGCCGGAGGGCCCATCACGGCCTGCGGCAGGAGCAGGACCTGGTCCGCGTACTGGACGACGCGTTCCAGACGGTGCTCCGCCAGCAGGACCGTCGTGCCGAGGTCCTGCACCAGGCGCTGGAGCACCGCGAGGACGTCCTCCGCCGCCGACGGGTCCAGCGCGGACGTCGGCTCGTCCAGGACGAGGACCTTCGGGTGCGGGGTGAGGACGGAGCCGATCGCGACCCGCTGGCGCTGGCCGCCGGAGAGCGTGGCGATCGGCCGGTCCCGGAGTTCGGCGAGGCCGAGCAGGTCGAGGGTCTCCTCGACCCGCCGCCGCATGACGCCGGGTGCGAGCCCCAGGGACTCCATCCCGTAGGCGAGCTCGTCCTCGACGGTGTCGGTGACGAAGTGCGCGGACGGGTCCTGGCCCACCGTCCCCACCAGGTCCGCGAGCTCGCGCGGCGGATGGGTCCGGGTGTCCCGGCCGTCGACCGTCACCCGCCCGGTGAGGGTGCCGCCCGTGAAGTGGGGAACGAGGCCCGAGACCGCGCCGAGGAGGGTCGACTTGCCGACGCCCGAAGGGCCCACGAGGAGCACGAGCTCCCCCTCCGGGACGGTGAGGTCCACGTTCCGCAGGG
This sequence comes from Streptomyces sp. NPDC058872, assembly GCF_042743065.1. Lineage (NCBI taxonomy): Bacteria > Bacillati > Actinomycetota > Actinomycetes > Kitasatosporales > Streptomycetaceae > Streptomyces > Streptomyces sp. NPDC058872. The sequence goes on along the minus strand of NZ_JBHYMK010000037.1, from coordinate 68,084 downwards.
TCGGCCCGGTGTCCTCCTGGTACCTCACCGAGACGTTCTCGAAGCGGATCACGCGTCCTTCTCCTTCCGCGAGGGGGCGGGGGCCACGAACGCCGGGACCAGGCCCACCAGGACCGAGGCCGCGGGCCAGAGCGGAAGCTCCGGCGCCACCAGGGGGACGACGCCCGGGTGCAGCGCCTCCGGGGCGTGGGCGTTCGCCCAGATCATCAGGGTCGCGACCGCCGCCCCGGAGCCCGCGACCAGCCAGGACCGCAGGCCCCAGCGGTCGGGCCGGTAGCGGGTGCGGACGGTCCGGCGACCGCCGAGCCGGAGCCCGGCCATCGCGGCGAGCAGCCCGGCGCCGAGCAGCGGAAGGCCGTAGCCGGCGCCTTCCGCGGCGAGCAGCCCGTACGAACCGGCACAGACGCCGAGGAGGCCGCCCAGGACCAGGACGTTCGTGGTGCGCCGCACGGCGACCGGGACCCGGGCCGTCCGCCCGTACCCGCGCGCGTCCATCGACGCGGCGACCGCGATCGACCGCTCCAGCGCCCCCTCCAGGACCGGCAGGCCGATCTGGAGCACGGCCCGCACCCCGCCGGTGGGCCGGCCCCGCAGGCGGCGGGCGGTCCGCAGCCGCGCCACGTCGGCGACCATGTGGGGGGCGAAGGTCATCGCCACGACGACGGCGACCCCCGCCTCGTAGAGCGCCCCCGGCAGCGACTTCAGCAGCCGTGACGGGTTGGCGAGGGCGTTCGCCGCGCCCACGCAGATCAACAGGGTCGCCAGTTTCACGCCGTCGTACAGCGCGAACACCACCTGCTCGGCCGTCACCCGGCCCCCGATCCGCACCCCCTGCGCCCAGTCGGGCAGGGGTACCTCGGGCAGGGTGACCAGGACGTGCACACCGGGCACGGGAGAGCCCAACAGCAGGGAGAAGACCACCCGCAGGGCGACGACGAACAGCCCCAGCTTCACGAACGCGCCGTACGAGCGGGCCCAGGGCGCGTCGGTGCGACGGGCCGCCACGACATAACCGGACACCCCGACGAGCAGGCCGAGCAGCAGCGGGTTCGTGGTCCGGGAGGCGGCAACGGCCAGGCCGAGGGCCCACAGCCACCAGGCACCCGCGTGCAGGGCGTTGCCCCGGTTCGCCTCGGGGGCCGTGAAGGCGCTGGGGCCGCGGGCCGCACTCATCCGCGCCGGCGGGCCTTCCAGACCGCCGCCCCGCCGAGGAGCAGCACGGCCGCCCCGCCGGCGAGCACGCCGAACGACGGGCCGCCGCCGGTCCCCCCGGACGCGCTCGACGGGGCCGGCGCGCTGGGCGCGACCGGAGCCGTGGCGTCCTCCGCCACCTGCTCGCCGCAGCCCCGCGCCGGGTAGCCGGCGATCCCGCACAGCATGGCCGAGCCGTCGTACCGCAGCGGCTTCACCACCGCGGCCAGCGCCTCCGCGCCCGTCGCGTCCTCGCGGACCTGTGCACAGCCGACCCGGACCGGCTCCTGTGGCGGGGCCTCGCCGGACGGCGCGTCCTGCGGACCGCCGAAGTCGACGACGACCGCGATCCGCTTGCTGCCGTCCTTCGGTGCCGTGTTCCCGCAGATCGCCGTGAAATCGGGGGCGGCGGAGGGCAGGGAGGTGTCCTCCGTGCCGTTGCTGACGGCGAAGCGGAAGCCGATGGCATCGCCGTCGGCGGGCCGGGCGGTTGCCGGCCCCTGGGTGGCGTACGTCCAGGGCTTCCCGCCGTCGCCCTCCCAGAAAGACCAGTAGCGGTAGCCGGCCGCCTGCGCCGGGGCCGCCGCGAACCCGGCGAGCACCAGCAGGGCCCCGCCGGTCGCCGCCGCCCTGCCGGCCGCCCGGGACCGCCTTCGGGCCGGGGACGCCCCTGTCCGTGCGCTCACTTCTTGCGGCCGCTCACGAGGAAGCCGATGCCGACGCCGACGACCATGCCGATGCCGATGATCCACCAGACGTCGAAGCCCGATTCCTCCTCGTCACCGGCGGAGGAGTCGGAGGTGTCCGGGGCCTTGGGCGCGGGGCCGCTGGCGTTGAGGCGCTCGACCAGGTCCACCGTGCCGAACTCGCGCGGGTCGGTGTCCGTCGCGCGGGCCGCCAGGACCAGCTGGGCGTACGCGGCGGGACCGCTCTCCTCGGCCCAGGCGGCGGAGTTCTTCTCCAGCCACTCCAGGGCCGGCCCGGCCTCCTTCGAAGCGCCGGCGGCGGCGAGCGCGATCACGGCGTCGGCGGTGTTGCCGATGTCGGGCTGCTCGGTGGTGTCGGTGGCGCCGGGCATCGGCGGCAGGGTGAGGTGGCCGGTCTTCGCGAGGGCCCGTGCGAGGTAGGAGGCGCCGTTCAGGGCGGCCCGCTCGACGGTCGGCTCCGACGGGTCGGTGCAGGTCGGCGGCTGCCCGGGGGAGGCCTTGGTGGCGACGACGCTCTTGCCGAGCCCGGCGAGGGCGGCCGCCGCGGTCGCATCGGCGTTGGCGAGGAGCGCGCCGGTCTTGTCCGGCTGGTACGCGAACGCCCCGGCGCCCTCCCCGGCCGAGCAGGGCAGGGCGAAGGTGAGGAGCGCGTCGTACGGGGTGCGGCCCTCGGCGGAGGTGAACGAGCCGGGGCGCACGCCGACCGCCGCGAGGGCACCGATGACGACGGAGGTGGAGTTGGCGTCGCTGGCACTGCCGGCGCCGTACCCCCAGCCGCCGTCCTTGTTCTGCACGGTCCGCAGCCAGGCGGAACCGGTCTTGACGGCCGTGTCGATCTTCTCCGGGGAGGCGGCCTTGCCGCGCACGGCCCGGAGCGCCTGGACGGCGACGGCGGTGGCGTTGGTGTCCCGCATCAGCTGCGCGTCGCACGGCTGGGTGGCGTCCGCGCGGTACGAGGGGAACGAGCCGTCGGCGCACTGCTGGCCGAGCAGCCAGTCCACGGACCGGTCCGCGGGCTGGTATCCGGTGCTGCGCTGGGCGAGGAAGGCGAGCGACTGGCGCCAGACGCCGTCGTACGTCGGGTCCTTCGTGCCGTACAGGCCGGGCGGGATCGTGACGGCGGAGGAGGACGGCGACGGTGCGGCGGAGGCCGCGCCGGCTGCTGCGGTGCCGAGCACGATGGCGGCGGCGAGCGCGGCGGCGCCGCGACGGACGGTGTTCATGGGTCCCTCTCCTGCGGCCGGGCTCCGGCACGCTTCGGGGGCACCAGGCTCCGGCTCCGTGTTCCTCGACGGTGCCGCGGTCACGTCCCGGGCGGCGCGCTCCGAACCGCCGCTCCGGTGGAGCGGCTCACGGACGGGGGTCCCCCGCTCCGGCGAAGCCGGGGGCTCGGGGACGGGGCCAGCACCGGCTCTCCACCGGCTTTCCCCCCGTACGGGCATGATGACGACGCGCCCACTGTACCGGCCCGTACGGCCGCCGCCCCGGCGGGTGCGAGTCGCCTCACACGGCGACGTACCTGACCGGGTCGGTGCCCGCCGCCGGTTCCGCGCGGCCGAGTTTCACCAGGTGGCGGACGTGCGCCTCGGCCTCGCTGACGGCGATGGTGCGCGAGCCGTAGGGGATCCGGTCCCAGGGACGGTTCCACTCCATGCGCTCGGCGAGCTGCCAGGGGGTGAGCGGGGTGTCCAGGAGGGCGAGGAGGCCGGCGAGGCGTTCTTCGTGGTGGTCGAGGAGCTCGCGGACCCGGCCGGCGGCGTCGGTGAAGGCGTGCTGATGGGAGGGGAGGACCTCGGCGACGCCGAGGCGGGCGATCCGTTCGAGGGAGTCCAGGTAGTCGCCGAGCGGGTCCCCTCCGTTCGGACGGAGCCCGGGGCCCGCGGGGCGGGGGACCCCGTGCGCGGACCGGTGCGAGAAGGGGGAGTGGTCTTCGGGGTCTTCGTACAGCCCGATGTGCGGGGAGATCCCGGGCAGCAGGTGGTCGCCGGAGAAGAGCCGGCCGTGGCCGGGCAGCCGGGAGGGGTGCTCCTCCTCCAGGTGGAGGCAGACGTGCCCGGGGGTGTGGCCGGGGGTCCAGACGGCCCGCAGCCGTCGTCCGGCGAGGTCGAGGAGCTCGCCGGGGACGATCTCGCGGTCGGGCAGGGCGGAGCGGAGGCCGGGCAGGGTCCGCATCCGGCCGGATGCGCGGGCGGCCCGCAGCGGGGCGATGTGGTCCTCGGGGGCGCCGACGACGGCGAGCTTGCGGGCGAGGTAGTCGAACCAGGTGCCCGGGTCGACTTCGCGGGTGCGGCGCACGACGGCGGCATCGGCGGCGTGCATCGCGATCCAGGCCCCGGACTCCTCGCGGACCCGACCGGAGAGGCCGTGGTGATCGGGGTGGTGGTGGGTGATGACCACCCCGTGGACCTCCTGGACGGAAAGCCCCAACGCATCCAGGCCGCTGGTGAGTTCGGACCAGGAATCCGGATCGTCCCAGCCGGTGTCGATCAGGACCGGTCCGCGATCGGTGTCGAGGACGTGGACCAGGGTGTGGCCGAGGGGGTTGTCCGGGATGGGCACCCGCAGCGACCAGACGCCGCCACCGTGCTCGGTCACCTGGGGCACCTGCGTCATGGGCGGGTCCTCGTCTCTTCGCTGTGGAGCCTGCTCGACCGTTGCCCATGGTAACTAGAACTGGTATCAGTTCTGAAGCATCGTCAGGAAGTTGCACCGTCAAGACGCCCAGGCAGTCCCACCCCTCGGGAGGCAGCGGTCATGACCGAGCTTGTGGAGCACGGAAAGCTGTTCATCGGCGGGGAGTTGGCCGATCCGCTCGGCGACGGGGTCATCGAGGTGATCTCGCCCCACACCGAGCAGGTCATCGGCCGCGTTCCGCACGCCTCGCGGGCCGATGTCGACCGGGCCGTCGCCGCCGCCCGCCGGGCCTTCGACGACGGGCCGTGGCCCCGGGCGACGCTCGCGGAGCGGATCGCCGTCGTCACCCGCATCAAGGACGCGATCGCCGTGCGGCACGAGGAGATCGCCCGCTCCATCAGTGCGCAGAACGGCTCCCCGTACTCCTGGTCCGTCCTCGCCCAGGCGCTCGGCGCCATGATGGTCTGGGACGCGGCGATCACCGTCGCCCGGGACTTCGCCCACGAGGAGCGGCGCGCCGGCGTCCTCGGGCCGCTGCTCGTGCGCCGCGAACCGATGGGCGTGGTCGCGGCCGTCGTCCCGTGGAACGTGCCCCAGTTCACCGCCGCGGCCAAGCTGGGCCCCGCACTGCTCGCCGGCTGCACGGTGGTCCTCAAACCCTCGCCGGAGTCGCCCCTCGACTCCTATCTCCTCGGCGAGATCGCCGCCGAGGCCGGGCTGCCCGAGGGGGTGTTGAGCATCCTGCCCGCCGACCGCGAGGTCAGCGAGTACCTGGTCGGTCACCCCGGTGTGGACAAGGTCTCCTTCACCGGTTCGGTCGCCGCCGGCAAGCGGGTGATGGAAGTGGCCTCCCGCAACCTGACCCGCGTCACCCTCGAACTGGGCGGGAAGTCGGCCGCCGTGGTCCTGCCGGACGCCGACGTGGCGACCGCGGTCGCCGGGATCGCCCCGGCGGCCTGGATGAACAACGGCCAGGCGTGCGTGGCGCAGACCAGGGTCCTCGCCCCCCGCTCGCGGTACGAGGAGGTCGCCGAGGCGCTCGCGGCGGCGGCCGGCGCGCTCGTCGTCGGCGATCCGCTCGACCCGGCGACCCAGGTCGGTCCGCTCGTCGCCCGGCGCCAACAGCAGCGCTCCCTCGACTACATCGGCATCGGACAGCAGGAGGGGGCCAAGGTCCTCGCGGGTGGCGGTCGCCCCGCCGGGCTCGACCGCGGCTGGTACGTGGAGCCGACCCTCTTCGGTGGCGTCGACAACTCCATGCGGATCGCCCGCGAGGAGATCTTCGGCCCGGTCATCTGCCTCCTTCCGTACGGTGACGAGGCAGAGGCGCTGCGGATCGCGAACGACTCCGACTTCGGTCTCAGCGGCAGCGTCTGGACCGGGGACGTGGAGCACGGCGTCGACTTCGCCCGTCGGGTCCGCACGGGCACCTTCAACGTCAACACCTTCAGCCTCGACATGCTCGGCCCCTTCGGCGGCTACAAGAACTCCGGTCTGGGGCGGGAGTTCGGGCCCGAGGGCTTCGGCGAGTACCTGGAGCACAAGATGATCCACCTGCCGGCCGGATACGGGGAGGCGTGATGGGGGACCGCTGGCACGTCGAGGTCGACCGGAGCGTCTGCATCGGCTCCGGCATGTGCGTCCACCACGCACCGGACGGCTTCCGGCTCGACCCGGCCCGGCAGTCCCACCCGCGTGCGGTGGAGACCGACGCGGGCGAGCGGCTCCTCGCGGCGGCCGAGGGCTGCCCGGTGGAGGCCATCCTGATCACCCTGGCGGACGGCGGCGATCCGGTGTTCCCCGTGGAGCCCTGAGGCGCACCGCCCGGTGGGGGCGCTTCCGCCCGCTGGTGCGGTGCTGGTCGGGCGCGGCCGGTCGGGCGTTCTCGGCGCGAGGCGGTCCGACCGCACCGTCAGGCCGCACCGTCAGGCCGTCGGCTCCGGCGCCGTCAGGTCGATCAGCCGGCAGACCGTCTCGATGTCGATCTTCACCTGGGCGATCGAGGCGCGCCCGGACAGCCAGGTGATCAGCGCCGAGTGCCAGGTGTGCTCGATCACCCGGACGGCCGAGAGCTGGCTCGGCGTCGGATGCCCGGTCCCCATCGCGTCGAGGATGATCGCGGTCGTCAGCCGGGAGACCGTGTCGACCTCGGGGCTCACGCTGCGGTCGGCGAAGGTCAGCGCCCGCACCATCGCATCGGCCAGCTGCGGCTCCCGCTGCAGCGCCCGGAAGGCGCGCATCAGGGTCTCGGCGACCCGCTCGGCCGGGTCCGTGCCGGCGGGCGGTCGCTTCCGCAGCGTGCCGTGCAGGTGTTGGAGCTGGTCCTGCATGGTCGCGACCAGCAGGTGGATCTTGGACGGGAAGTAGCGGTAGAGCGTGCCCAGGGCCACTCCGGCGGCCTCGGCCACCTCCCTCATCTGCACGGCGTCGAAGCCGCCGCGTGCTGCGAGGCGGGCACTGGCGTCCAGGATGCGGCGGCGGCGCGCCTCCTGGCGCTCCGTGAGGGGCGGCGCCGCGGGTCTGTGGTCCGACCTGTTGTCTGCGGTCATGGGGTCCCGTTCCGTGCGGTGGGGAGCGACAGTATGGCGGTGCGGCCGTCGTGGCGCGAATCACCTGCTCCGGCTCTCAACGCGGAGCTACCTGCCGGTAGATTCTGTCCTCCTCGAAGGATCAAGAAGACGGGCAAGAAGATCCAGAACGATCAAGTCTGTAACTTGTTCTAGATTAGCGCGAGCGGTTACGCTCCCGCGAAACGCACGCTCGAAGGGGGTCGCGCATGACCGCTGAGGCCATAGAGGCAGGCCCCCGACAGGGCGCCGCCGCGGCCGGTGACTGTCCGTTGAGGATCGCTCTCCTCACGTACAAGGGAAACCCCTTCTGCGGTGGGCAGGGGGTCTACGTCCGTCACCTCTCCCGTGAACTCGCCCGGCTCGGCCACACCGTCGAGGTCATCGGCTCCCAGCCGTACCCCGTGCTCGACGAGGGCGACGACCTCGCCGGGCTCAGCCTCACCGAGATCGCCAGTCTCGACCTCTACCGCTCGCCGGACCCCTTCCGGACCCCGAAGCGCGAGGAGTACCGGGACTGGATCGACGCCCTCGAAGTCGCCACCATGTGGACCGGTGGCTTCCCCGAGCCGCTCACCTTCTCCCTGCGGGCCCGGCGCATGCTCGCCGCCCGCCGCGGCGACTTCGACGTCGTCCACGACAACCAGACCCTCGGTTACGGACTCCTCGGCGGCCCGCGGGCCATCGGAGCCCCCCTCGTCACCACGATCCACCACCCCATCACCGTCGACCGGCAGCTCGAACTCGACGCCGCCGCCGACTGGAAGCGCCGCGCCTCCGTCCGCCGCTGGTACGCCTTCACCGGCATGCAGAAGCGGGTCGCCCGCCGGCTGCCGTCCGTGCTCACCGTCTCCGGCACCTCCCGCCAGGAGATCGTCGACCACCTCGGCGTCCGCGAGGACCGCATCGAGGTCGTCCACATCGGTGCGGACACCGACCTCTGGTCCCCGGACCCGTCCGTCGCGGAGGTCCCCGGCCGGATCGTCACCACCTCCAGCGCCGACGTCCCCCTGAAGGGCCTGGTCCACCTGATCGAGGCGCTCGCCAAGCTCCGCACCGAGAACCCCGACGCCCACCTCGTCGTGGTCGGCAAGCGGGCCGAGGACGGCCCGGTCGCCCAGGCCATGGAGCGGTACGGACTGGACGGCGCCGTCGAGTTCGTCAAGGGCATCAGCGACGCCGAGCTCGTCGACCTCGTGCGCTCGGCCCAGGTCTCCTGCGTGCCCTCGCTGTACGAAGGGTTCTCCCTGCCCGCCGCCGAGGCCATGGCCACCGGCACGGCGCTCGTCGCCACCACCGGCGGCGCGATCCCCGAGGTCGCCGGGGCCGACGGTGAGACCTGTCTGGCCGTCCCGCCGGGCGACGCGGGCGCACTGGCCGCCGCGCTGGGGCGGGTGCTGGGCGATTCCGCCCTGCGGGCCCGACTCGGCGCCGCGGGCCGCGCCCGGGTCCTGGACCGGTTCACCTGGGCCCGCGCCGCGCAGGGCACGGCCGAGCTGTACCGCGAGGCGGTGGCCGCGCAGGGTGCCCGGGGGCGCGGAGGCGCACGGTGACGGTTCGCCCCGTTCACCGGCCGCGGGCCGGCGGGCGGGCCGTGCCCCCCGTTCCCCCTCGCCAGGGCCCGTCCCGGGAGCACTCCCCACGGAACGCCTGCCCCCCACCCTCCGTCACCAGCGAAAGCAGGACCTCGTGCTGACCGTCGACTTCACCCGCTTCCCGCTCGCCCCCGGCGACCGCGTGCTCGATCTGGGGTGCGGTGCGGGCCGGCACGCCTTCGAGTGCTACCGGCGCGGCGCCCAGGTCGTGGCCCTCGACCAGAACGCCGAGGAGATCCGGGAGGTCGCCAAGTGGTTCGCGGCCATGAAGGAGGCCGGTGAGGCCCCCGCCGGCGCGACCGCCACGGCGATGGAGGGCGACGCCCTCAACCTGCCCTTCCCCGACGAGTCCTTCGACGTCGTCATCATCTCCGAGGTGATGGAGCACATCCCCGACGACAAGGGCGTGCTCGCCGAGATGGTCCGCGTCCTCAAGCCGGGTGGCCGCATCGCCGTCACCGTGCCCCGCTACGGGCCCGAGAAGGTCTGCTGGGCGCTCTCCGACGCCTACCACGAGGTCGAGGGCGGCCACATCCGCATCTACAAGGCCGACGAACTCCTCGCCAAGATCCGGCAGGCCGGCCTCAAGCCGTACGGCACCCACCACGCGCACGCCCTGCACGCACCGTACTGGTGGCTGAAGTGCGCCTTCGGCGTCGACAACGACAAGGCGCTGCCGGTCCGCGCCTACCACAAGCTCCTGGTCTGGGACATCATGAAGAAGCCCGCCCTCACCCGGGTCGCCGAGCAGCTGCTCAACCCGGTCGTCGGCAAGAGCTTCGTGGCGTACGCGACCAAGCCCCACTCCCCCTCGCTCCCCGGGGGAGACCTGCACCCGAAGGCTGACGCCCGGTGACCCCTCCCGAACGGATCGCCGAGCACCTCGTCCTGCCCGGGGTGCTCACCGCGGAGCAGGCGGCCCAGACCGTGGCCGGGATACTCGCCGTGCAGCGCGAGGACGGCGCCATACCCTGGTTCCGCGGGCACCACCTGGACCCCTGGGACCACACCGAGGCCGCCATGGCCCTGGACGCGGCCGGCGAGCACGCCGCCGCCGCCCGCGCCTACGCCTGGCTCGCCCGACACCAGAACGCCGACGGCTCCTGGCACGCGGCCTACCACGACGGAGACCACCAGCAGGTCACCGACCGGAACCGCGAGTCCAACTTCGTCGCGTACGTCGCGGTCGGCGTCTGGCACCACTACCTCTCCACCGGCGACGACGGCTTCCTCGACCGCATGTGGCCCGTCGTCTACGCGGCCGTCGAGTTCGTCCTCGGGCTCCAGCAGCCCGGCGGCCAGATCGGGTGGAAGCGCGAACCCGGCGGCACACCGGTGAACGACGCCCTGTTGACCGGGAGCTCGTCGATCCACCACGCGCTGCGCTGCGCCCTCGCCATTGCCGAGGTCCGCGAGGAGGCCCAGCCCGACTGGGAGCTGGCCGCCGGGGCCCTCGGCCACGCGATCCGCCGGCACCCCGAGCGCTTCCTCGACAAGTCCCGCTACTCGATGGACTGGTACTACCCGGTCCTCGGCGGCGCGGTCACCGGAGCCGACGCGGCGGCCCGCATCGAGGCCGACTGGGACCGGTTCGTCGTCCCCGGCCTCGGAGTGCGCTGCGTCGTCCCGAACCCGTGGGTCACCGGCGGCGAGAGCTGCGAGCTCGCCCTCGCGCTGTGGGCGACGGGCGAGTCGGACCGGGCCCTCACGATCCTCCAGGACATCCAGCACCTGCGCGCCGAGAACGGCATGTACTGGACGGGGTACGTCTTCGAGGGCGAGACCGAGGACGACCGGGCCGTGTGGCCCGAGGAGCAGACCAGCTGGACCGCCGGTTCCCTGCTGCTCGCGGTCGCGGCCCTCGGCGGCGAGGAGGCCACCGTCGCCGTCTTCGGCGGCGCCCGCCTCCCCTCGGGCCTCGAACCCGACTGCTGCGGTTAGGCCGGGTTTCGCAAGCCCCTCCCGGGAGCGCGGCCCGACCTGCGCTCCCGGGGCTACCCGTCCGGCGTCGCCCCGGTGGCGGCCGGGGCGGGCCCGGGCGAGGCCGGCGCCACCGGCGTCAGGGAGGTGTCGCCTTGCCCAGAAGCGTTCCGCGCGGAGTCGTGGCGCCTTTAGCGGTCGACGAGGTGCCCAGCGCTTCTCCACTCGACCGATGAAGCTATGTGTTGAGTTCCGCGAGGGTGCGGAGGGTGTCGAGGTCCGGTGCGGTGACGAGCAGGTCCGTCACCGGTCCGCGCCGCCATGCGTCGAGGCGGGCGGCGATCCGCTTCCGTGGGCCGACGAGCGCGATCTCGTCCGCGAAGGCGTCCGGGACGGCGAGGACGGCCTCCTCGCGACGTCCGGCCGCGAACAACTCCTGGACGCGGCGGGCCTCCTCCCCGTATCCCATGCGCCCCATCAGGTCGGCGTGGAAGTTGCGGGTCGCGTGCCCCATGCCGCCGATGTAGAACCCGAGCATCGCCTTGACCGGAAGGAGTCCGGCCGCCACGTCCCCGCAGAGCCGGGCCCGCACCATCGGGGCGACGACGAAGCCCTCGGGGAGCGGGGTCGGCAGCGCGTACACCGAGGCCCAGCGCTCCGGAGTCCAGTAGAGCGGCAGCCAACCGTCGGCCACGGCCAGGGTCTGTGCGACGTTCTTGGGTCCCTCGGCCCCGAGCAGGACGGGGACGTCGGCCCGCAGGGGGTGGGTGATCGGCTTCAGGGGCTTGCCGAGGCCGGTGCCGTCCGGGCCGTCGTACGGGTGGGAGTGGTGGCGCCCGTGCAGGCTGACCGGGGCCTCGCGGCGGAGGACCTGGCGGACCACGTCCACGTACTCGCGGGTCGCCGTCAGGGGGGAGCGGGGGAAGGGCCGCCCGTACCAGCCCTCGACGACCTGTGGACCGGACAGGCCCAGCCCCAGCAGCACGCGCCCGCCGGAGAGGTGGTCGAGCGTGAGCGCGTGCATCGCGGTGGTGGTGGGCGGGCGGGCGGCCATCTGCGCGACGGCGGTCCCCAGTTTGATCCGGGTGGTGTGCGCGGCGATCCAGGTCAGCGTGGTGAAGGCGTCGGAGCCCCAGGCCTCGGCGGTCCACACGGAGTGGTAGCCGAGCCGTTCGGCCTCGCGGGCGAGGTCGAGGTGGGCGGGCGAGGGGCCGCGACCCCAGTAGCCGAGGGCGAGTCCGAGCCGCATGCCCCACGTCCTTTCTGACGGATCGTCAGTCACGTGGCGGGGACTGTACGGCAACGGCCCCCCGCCCGGAAGGGATTCCGGGAGGGGGGCCGTGCGGGCGGGGGAGGCGAAGGCGTCCCGGGGCGTGCTCCGAGGGGAGCCCGGTCCGCCCGGAGGGAGTGCGGGGCGACCCTCAGCCGCGCTGGATGCCGCTCGTGTCCTGCAGGACGCCGCGGCGGCCGTCCTGGGTCTGGGCCACCAGGGCGGAGCCGCGCTGTTCGACCGCCAAGTACCAGGTTCCCGGGGCGAGTTCGGCGATCTGGGCCTGCGAGCCGTCCTCCGCGTACAGCGGGCGCGCGACCGGCACTGCGAACCAGAACGGCGCGAAGTCGGAGGCGGGCTGCGGGGCCGGGGCGGCCGCCTGCGGCTCGGGCTGCTGCGCCGCCTGCGGCTGCGGGGCGGCCTGCCCGCCGAACGGCTGGCCCGCGCCCTGCGAGGGGTTCTGCGGTCCGCCGTACTGCGGCTGCTGCGCGCCCGGGTAGCCGTAGCCGCCGGGGACGCCCGGCTGACCCGGCTGGCCGGACTGCGCGCCGTACGGCTGCGGGGCCTGGGGCTTGGGGGCGCCGACGAGCGGGGCCTTGAGGGCGGGGACCAGCGGGCCCGCGACGGCCGCACCGGCGGCGATCAGTGCGGCGATGAGACCGAGGATCAGGCCGGCACCGGCGTTGTCCGCCTCGAAGATCCACATGAGCAGGGTCCAGGCGGAGGCGATGGTGAACGAGGTGCCCACCTGGCCCAGCTCGAGGCCGGCCACCTTGCGCTGCTCCGGCAGGGCGTGGGAGGCGATGACCAGTGCGGCGCCGGCGATGCCGAGGAAGAAGGAGCCCCAGCCCAGGTACGAGAACTCCCAGGAGCTCGGGGTGTCGATCTTGCTGCAGATGTCGGCCGTGGCGCTGCAGCCGGCGATGTCGAGGAACGAGGCGATGAACAGCACCACCGCTGCACCGATCAGCACGCCATCGCCTCGGGTGAGGGAGCGGATATTCACGTAAGAGTCCTTCGTAGGGTCGTCGGTCGTCGCGTCGGAGTGCGCTCGGTTCGCGGCACGGGGGCGGCCCCATGGTACGGAGCGAATCTATCGCCCGCCGGTCCTACCCCTTCAGGTAGGCGGCAATGCCGTCGGCCAGCCCTTGGGCGGCCTTCTGTCGCCATGTCGGCGAGGAGAGGAGCTGTGCGTCCTTCGGGTCGCGCATGTTGCCGCACTCGATGAAGACCTTCGGAACGGTCGAGAGGTTGAGTCCGCCGAGATCGTCGCGGACGTCCAACCCCGTACCGGAACCAATGTAGTTGGCGGGCGAGGTGCCCGTGGCGAGGGCGAAGCGGCCGGCGATCTGCTCGCCGAGCGCGCGCGAGGGGGCGACGATCTCCGCCGTGTCGGCGGAGCCGCCCCGCACCCGTGCGGGCAGGATCACATGGAATCCGCGGTTCCCGACGGCCGAGCCGTCCGCGTGGACGGAGACGACGGCGTCGGCGCGGGCCGCATTGCCGATCCTGGCCCGTTCGTCGATGCAGGGGCCCCACGGGCGGTCGCCGTCGTGGGTGAGGACCACCTCGGCGCCGCGTGCGGCGAGGAGGTCCCGCAGGCGGTGGGAGACGTCGAGGGTGAAGGAGGCTTCGGTGTAGTCCGCTCCGGTGGAGGTGCCGGTGGTGTCGCACTCCTTGCGGTTCGTGCCGATGTCGACCTTCTGGTTGATTTCCTTGGTGTGCTGGAAATTGCCGGAATTGTGACCCGGGTCGATGACGACGGTCCGTCCGGCCAGGGAGTCGCTCGACGGCGTGCCGCTGGTGGCGTCGGCGGGGAGGGGCGGCCGGGACCGCGTCCCGCTCTCGGTCCGGGGCGTCGGGTCCGCGCTCGACGACCGGAGGGAGGTCTCGGACTTCCCGTCCGGGGGTGCGGAGGCCTGGGAGGCCGCGCAGCCGGTGAGCGCGGCGCAGCAGCCCATGGCGGCGAGGGCGAGGGCACGGCGGGAGGTGTTCCGGTGGTGGTACGGCACCCCGCGACTTTAGGCCCTGTGCGGGGCGAAACGTCGCAGGGGTGCGTCGCAGGTCCGTCACCGTTCTGGAACGGCGACCTGCACCGCGTGCGTCAGCGGCGGCGCAGGACCCGCAAGGAGTCGGTGACCGAGACCTCCTCGAAGTCGCCCGACTCCAGGGCGCGGAGGTAGATCCGGTAGGGGGCCTGACCGCCGTCCTCCGGGTGGGGGAAGACGTCGTGGATGACGAGCAGTCCCCCGGGGGCGACCTTCGGCGCCCAGCCCTCGTAGTCACGGGTGGCGTGCTCGTCGGTGTGCCCGCCGTCGACGAACACCAGGCCGAGCTGCCCGCCCCAGGTCTTCGCGACCAGCGGCGAGCGGCCCACGACGGCGATGACGTGCTCCTCCAGGCCCGCGCCGTGGAGCGTCCGGCGGAAGGTGGGCAGCGTGTCCATGAGCCCCACCTCGGGATCCACCACGGTCGGGTCGTGGTACTCCCAGCCCGGTTGCTGTTCCTCGCTGCCCCGGTGGTGGTCCACGGTCACCGCGACCGTCCCCGCCCGCCGGGCGGCGTCGGCCAGCAGGATCGTGGACCGTCCGCAGTAGGTGCCGACCTCCAGGAGGGGCAGGCCCAGCCGGGCGGCCTCGGTGGCCGCGTCGTACAGCGCGAGCCCCTCCACGACGGGCATGAAGCCCTTGGCCGCCTCGAAGGCGGCAAGGACCTCGGGAGTGGGTTCGGCGGGCATGGCGGTTCCTCCTACTGGCGGGTACGCGGGTACGGGCGCCCATCGTGCCCTACCCCTCGCACCGGAACCACACCGTCCTCCCCTCCGAGTGCCCTCTCGGTGCTATGCGCCCGAAAGCACCGCGCGCAGTCGCTGCACGCCCGCCTTCCACTCGCCCACCGCACGGGTCTCGCCCCACAACTCCAGCAGCTCCGAGGGCTCGGTGAGTATCCGGTCGAGGGCCTCCACCGCCACCGGGCGCAGTTCCACGGGGAGGGCGGGCAGCGGTTCCTTCGGCCCGTACGCGCTCGTCACCGGATCTCCGCCCGGACACTGTGCCGCGACGAGGGCCGCCGCGGCGACCGCTTGCACGGCCTCGTCCGAGTCGAGGTACTCCTCGCCGACCCCGGTGACCGTCCGGAAGGACGCGAGCAGGACGCCGGCGCGCTCCTCGGCCGGCGTCCCGTCGACTGCGGCCGAGAAGTCGGCTGCGGTGTCGTTGTCGAAGTGTCCGATGTCCCACGTGCCCATGAGGTGCTCGCTCTCCCCGTGCGTCGGTCGTGCGGGGGAGCCGTGCACCGGTGCGGGGCGCCCCCTCGTGCCGACAGCTTGGCAGCAACCTCTGACAACGCCCCGGCCCCGAGCGGGCGGTAGCTGCTCCGGGCCGCTGTCCCGACGGCCGTCCCGACCGCCGGGAGCCGAGGACGGAGGGGGACCCGCCGCCAGGCGCTCCGCCGGCGCCGCCGCCCTCGATGACGGTGCCCTCGATGGCGGCGGGGCCCGCCGGACGGTGCGGGTGGGGCCGCACTCCCCGAGCGTGCCGTCCGTGACGCGGGCGAGGGCTTCGGCGGTGCGGTCGAGCAGACGGCCGACGGGTTCGGGCTCCCTGCGGGACTCTTCCGGGCGGCGAGGGTTCCGCCCGGTGTCTTCGGCGTCCGGCTCCGAGGGCGGGCCCCCTTCCGCCTCCCGGGGGCCTCCTGCGCCCCGCGGGCTTTTCCGGGGTTTCTGACCTTCCGTCAGAATGAAACGTGTTCTAGTCTGCGGCCCATGGGCATCGCCATCACGCACGAACAGCGGGAGCTGGCCCGATCGGTTCGAGGCTGGCTCGCCCGCGTCGTACCCCCCGAGGAAGTCCGCAAGCACCTGGACGTCCCCGACACCGCCACCGGTCGCCCCGTCTATTGGGACGCAGCCGCCGAGCAGGGACTCCTGGGGCTGCACCTGCCCGAGGAGCACGGCGGCGGTGGCGGCGACCTCGGAGACCTCGCCGTCGTGGTGGAAGAGGCGGCCCGGGCCCTGCTCCCCGGGCCGTACCTCCCCTCCGTGCTCGCCGCCGAGGTCCTCCACCGGGTCGGGCAGCACGAGTCGGCGTCCGCGCTCGCGGCCGGTGAGCGGATCGGAGCCGTCGCGCTCGGCGGCACCGGCGGCCTCACCGCCGTCCGCACCGCGAGCGGGTACCTGCTCGACGGCACCCCACCCCCCGTCCTCGGCGGAGCCCAGGCCGACCTGCTGCTCCTCCGCGCCGCCACCGCCGACGGTTCCGTCTGGCTCGCCGTCGACGCCGAGACCCTTGCCGTCAGGCCCCACGAGAGCGCCGACCCGACGCGGCCCACCGCCGCGATCACCGCCCGCGCCGTCCACGTCCCGGCAGAACGCGAACTCACCGCAGCCTCCACCACCGCCCTCGTCCGGGACCTGGCCGCCGTCCTCTTCGCCGCCGACGCCTGCGGCACCGCGGCCCGCGCCGTCGAGACCGCCGCCGCACACGCCCGCACCCGCGAACAGTTCGGCCGCCCCATCGGACACTTCCAAGGCGTCAAGCACCTCTGCGCCGACATGCTCGTACGGCTCGAACAGTCCCGCGCCCTCACCTGGGACGCCGTCCGCGCCAGCCACGACGAGGCCCGTTCCCTCACCGCGGCGCTCGCCGCCGCCACCGCCCTCGACAGCGCCTACGGCTGCGCCAAGGACTGCATCCAGATCCTCGGCGGCACCGGCTTCACCTGGGAACACCACGCCCATCTGCTGCTCCGCCGGGCCCTCGTCGCCCGCCAACTCCTCGGCACCGGCGACCACCACCGGCTCGCCGCCCTCCGGTACGCCGCCGACGGCGTCCGGCGCGCCCTCCGGACGGACCTGCCGCCCGAGGCCGCTGCGTACCGGAGGGCCGCCCGCGCGGCCGTCGCCCCCGCCGTCGGGCTCGACCCGGCCGCCGCCCGGCGCGCCCTCGCCCCCACCGGCTACGCGGCCCCGCACCTCCCGGAGCCGTACGGGCTCGGCGCGGGCCCGCTCCAACAGCTCGCCGTCCAGAGGGAGCTGGACGAGGCCGGAATCACCGTCGCCGGACTCGGCATCGCCACCTGGGTCGTCCCCTCGCTGCTCGCCCACGGCAGCCCCGAGCAACAGGCCGAGCACCTCGGCCCCACCCTGCGGGGCGAACGCCTCTGGTGCCAGCTCTTCTCCGAACCGGGCGCCGGCTCCGACCTCGCCTCCCTCCGCACCCGTGCCGAGCGCACGGAGGACGGACGCTGGCGGATCAACGGACAGAAGGTGTGGACGAGCGCCGCCCAAGGAGCCCACCACGGCATCCTGCTCGCCCGCACCGACCCCGCCGCCCCCAAGCACCGGGGGCTCACCTACTTCCTCGTCGACATGCGGAACACCCCGGGGATCGAGATCCGACCGCTGAAGGAGATCACCGGGGACTCCCTCTTCAACGAGGTCTGGTTCGACGACGCGATCCTGCCCGCCGACGCCGTCGTCGGCGAGGTCGACGACGGTTGGCGGGTCGCCCGCAACACCCTCGGCAACGAGCGCGTCCACATGGCCGACCAGGTCGCCTTCGACACCGGCCTCGAAGCGCTCATCGAGGCGTCCGGACCGCAGGACGACGCCGTGCGCGCGCGGATCGGAGCGCTCCTCGCCGAGGCGCACGCGCTCGCGTGCATCGGCCTGCGCACCACCCTGCTCCAGGTGTCCGGGCTCGAACCCGGCGCCGGCGCCAGCGTCCGCAAACTCGTCCAGACGGTCCACCAGCAGAAGCTCGCCGAGCTCGGCCTCGAACTGCACGGCCCCGAAGGCGCCGTGCGCGAAGGCCCCGCCGAGCGGGCCGTCCACGGACTGCTCATGTCCCGCTGCCTCACCATCGCGGGCGGCACCACGCAAGTCCAGCTCAACGTCGTGGCCGAGCGCCTGCTCGGCCTGCCGAAAGACTGAGACCGAGAGACCGAGGGGTACTCGCGATGACCACCAAGGCGTACATCATCGGCGTCGGCATGACGGCGTTCGAGAAGCCGGAGACCCGGGACTGGCCGTACTGGGACATGGCCCGCGAGGCGGGCACGGCCGCGCTCGCCGACGCGGGCGTCCCCTACGCGCGCGTGGAACAGGCCGCCGTCGGCTACTGCTTCCAGCCCTCCACCGCCGGTCAGCGCGCCGTCTACGAACTCGGCCTCACCGGCATCCCCGTCTACAACCTCAACAACAACTGCGCCACCGGCTCCACCGCCCTCATGACCGCACGACAGTTCGTCGAGGGCGGCACCGCCGACTGCGTCCTCGCCCTCGGCTTCGAGAAGATGACGCGGGGCGCGCTCGGCGGCGGAGCCGGGGCCGGCGACTTCACGACCTCTCCCGTCGCCCGCCACTACGGCGTCATGGCCGCCGCCCACGGCTTCGAGGCGTCCCCGCCCACCGTCCAGATCTTCGGCAACGCCGCCCGCGAGCACATGGAGCGGTACGGGACGACCGAGGTCCAGCTCGCGGCCGTCGGCGCCAAGAACCACCAGCACTCGGCGAACAACCCCAACGCCCAGTTCCAGGACGTCCACACGGTCGACGAGGTCCTCGCCGCGAAGACCGTCCACCGGCCGCTCACCAAGCTCCAGTGCTCGCCCACCTCCGACGGCGCGGCCGCCGCCGTCGTCGTCTCCGAACGCTTCGTCGACGAACACGGACTGCGGGGGAGGGCCGTGGAGATCGCCGGCCAGGCGATGACCACCGACACCGAGGAGTCCTTCGCCTCCGGCTCCTGCATCGACGCCGTCGGCCGCCCGATGTCCCGGGCCGCCGCCCGGCTGGCCTACGAACGCTCCGGCCTCGGCATCGAGGACGTCGACGTCATCGAACTCCACGACTGCTTCTCGATCAACGAGCTGCTCACCTACGAGGCCCTCGGCATGTGCGCGGAGGGAGCCTCCGGGAAGCTCGTCGAATCGGGCGCCACCACCCACGGCGGGCGCTGGGTGGTGAACCCCTCCGGCGGCCTCATCTCCAAGGGGCATCCGCTCGGCGCGACCGGGCTCGCCCAGGCGGCCGAACTGGTCTGGCAACTGCGCGGCGAGGCGGGGGCCCGCCAGGTGGCCGGGGCCCGGGTGGGGCTGGCCCACAACATCGGCCTGGGCGGGGCGGCCGTGGTGACGCTGCTGCGGAAGTCCTAGAGCCACCCCTGCTGCCGCGCCGCCCGCACCGCCTCCATCCTGTTGCGGGTGCCCGTCTTGCCGATCGCGGAGGACAGGTAGTTGCGGACGGTGGACTCCGAGAGGTGGAGGGCGGCGGCGATGTCCGCGATCGTCGCGCCGTCCACCGAGGCCGCCAGGGCGTCCCGTTCCCGGTTCGTCAGCGGGTTCGGGCCGGCGCTGAGGGCCGCCGCGGCGAGGGCCGGATCGATGACGGTCTCGCCCCGCAGCACCTGGCGGACCGCCTCGGCCAGTTCCTCCACGGGGCCGTCCTTCACCAGGAAGCCCACCGCGCCCGCCTCCATCGCCCGCCTCAGGTACCCCGGTCGGCCGAAGGTCGTGAGGATCAGCACCCGGCACTCAGGGACCTCGGTCCGCAGCTCCGCCGCCGCGTCCAGGCCCGAACGACCGGGCAGTTCGATGTCGAGCAGCGCCACGTCCGGGCGGGCGAGGAGCGCCGCGTCCACGATCCCGTCCCCCCGCCCGACCTGTGCCACGACCTCCATGTCGTGCTCCATGCCGAGCAGCAGGGCCAGCGCCCCGCGCATCATGCCCTGGTCCTCGGCGAGCAGCAGCCTGATCATTCCGTGGGCTCCCCCTGGTGCTGTACGGGGGTCTCCGCGGGGAGTTCCACGGTGACCCGGAACCCGCCCCGCGGGGCCGGTCCCGAGTCCAGGGTGCCCCCTGCGGCTGCGAGCCGCTCGCGCAGACCGCGCAGACCGCTCCCCGGCGGCCCCGCCGCGGGCCCCCGACCGTCGTCGGTGACCGTGAGGCGGACCCGCTCGGCGGAGCCGGAGAGGTCGATCACGCAGCAGGACGCGCCGCTGTGCCGTACGGCGTTGGTCGTGGATTCCCGCACCGCCCAGCTCAGCAGCGCCTCGGTCCCCGGCTCCAGCAGCGGGCCCGAGCGGCGCACCACCGGTTCGATGCCCGCGGAGGCCAGTGCGTCACGGGCCCGGTCCAGCTCGGTGCCGAGACTTCCCTCCCGGTAGCCGGTCACCGCCTCCCGGATCTCGACCAGCGCCTGCCGGCCCACCGACTCGATGTCCGCGACCTGGGTCAGGGCCGCGTCCAGGTCGCGCGGGGCGAGCCGGCGGGCGGCCTCCGACTTCACCACGATCACCGACATCGTGTGGCCGAGGAGGTCGTGCAGGTCGCGCGAGAACCGCAGCCGTTCCTTCTCGACCGCCGAGCGGGCCAGTTCCCCGCGGGTCTCGTGCAGCTTCCGGACCGTCTCGTCCAGGGAGATGATGGCCGACGTCACCATGACGGAGATGAGCGTGCCGTACACGACGCTGAAGGAGTCCCAGCCGTCGCGCCAGACGGTCACCACGCCCACGGCCACGACCAGCGGCGGGACGATGAACCGCAGCCGCTCCCGGCCCCGCACCGCCGCTCCGACCGCGAGGCCGACGAGGGGGAAGAGGAGCAGCCATTCGCGGCCGTAGCCGACGGCGAGGGCGAAGGTCAGCGCCCCGAAGACGACCAGCAGCGTCCGGGTGGCGAGGGATTCGCGCCGCCGTCGGTCGAAGGCGCGGAGGACGATCGCGACGTAGAGGGCGTTGAAGGCGAGCAGGCCGAGCCCGCCCAGCCAGGGGTGGGGGGCCGCGCCGCTGGTGAGGTGGGAGAGCGCACCGAGGCTCATGAGCACCCAGGGGATGAGGCTCAGACCGCTCGGCCCCCGTTGCCACAGGCAGCGGACCCGCTCCCCGGCCCACCGCCTCGCCCCTCCCCCGGCTCTTCCCCGGACGTCCTGCATCCCCGTGTCCCCGTTCCTGCCTGTCTATGCGGTCCGTGCCGAACGACGGTACGAGATCGCCGCGTACCCGCCGAACAGGGCCGCCCAGGCCGCGAGGACCAGAAGTGCCGCCGCGCCCGGAGCGTGTCCGCCGGAGACCGAGACGCCGAGCTCGGCGAAGCGATTGGTCGGGGTGTACGAGGAGAGGGAGCGCAGCCAGCCGGGGAAGAGCTCGACCGGGAACCAGAGGCCGCCCAGCACCGCGAGGCCCAGGTTGCAGGCGACGTTCACGACGCCCGTCGTCTGTGCGGTGAGCCGGTAACCGTTGCCGATGCCGAGGAGGGCGAAGGGGAGGGAACCGAGCCAGAGCACGCCGGCCACCGCGGCCCACTGCCAGACCGCCAGCCTGACCCCGTTGAGCAGGCCGCCGGCGAGGAGCACGGCGACGATCGCGGGGAGCACCACCACCGAGCCGGTGAGGGCCCGGCCGGTGACGACCTGGCGCGGGGTCATCGGTGTGATCCGCAGTTGGCGCAGCCAGCCGGACGACTTGTCCTCGGCGACGCCGGTGCCGACCGACAGGGCCGCGCCGAGCGCGCCGTAGGCCGCCATCCCGACCATGGCGGTCGCCTTCCAGGCGCCCCCGTCCTGGCCGCCGAGATTGGTGAAGAGCAGGTACATCATCACCGGGATGCCGACGCTGGTGAGGGCGAAGCCGGTGTCGCGCAGGGTGCGGCGGACTTCGAGGCGCACGTACTCGGTGGTCATCGGGTCGTCTCCGGGGTGCGGGCGGCGGGCGAGGTGAGGGCGAGGAAGGTGTCGTTGAGGGAGACGGGGGCGACTTCGAGGGAGCGGATCGCGTCGCGTGCGGCGAGTGCGCGGACGGTCGCGTCGGAGTCGTCGCTGCGGAGCCGGGCGCGGTCGCCGCGGATTTCGACGGACGTCACCCCGGGGAGCCGGAAGAGGTCCTCGCTGCGGGCGCCGGCCAGGTCGAAGCAGACGAGGCTGCCGCCGGCCGCGCGCTTGAGCTCCTCGCCGGTCCCGTCCGCGACGACGCGGCCCGAGTCGATGACGACGATCCGGTCGGCGTTCGCATCGGCCTCCTCCAGGTAGTGCGTGGAGAAGAGGATCGTGTTGCCGCGCCGGGCGTAGCTGCGCATCGAGTCCCAGAACGTCTGGCGGGCTTCGACGTCGAGGGCGGCCGTCGGCTCGTCCAGGACGAGCAGCTCCGGGTTCCCGACGAGGGCGACGGCGAACCGGGCCCGTTGGACCTGGCCGCCGGAGAGCCGGTCGACCCGGCGGTCCGCGAGTTCGGTCAGGTCGGCGAGGGCCAGGGCCTCGTCGACCGGCAGCGGCGCGGGGTAGGTCCGGGCGACGAAGGCGACGAGTTCGCGGACGGTGACCCGGGTGACCGCGTGGCCCTCCTGGAGCATCGCGCCGATGCGGCCGGCGGCGACGGCGCGGGCGGGGTCGCCGCCGAAGAGCCGCACCTCGCCGCCGTCCGGCTCGTCGAGGCCGAGCAGCAGGCCGATGGTGGTGGACTTGCCGGCGCCGTTGCGGCCGAGCAGGGCGACGGTCTCGCCGCGCCGGAGCGTGAGGTCGATGCCGTCGACGGCGCGGACCGGTCCGAAGGACCGGGTGACTCCGGTGCAGGCGACCACTGTCTCGTTCTTCATGGCCACGACGCTACGGAGCGGGGCCCCGGTCCGGCAGGCGCGGACGTACGGACCCGGCCGTGACAAATGTCCCGGCCGCCTTGTCTGACGTATCGTCAGTTGCGGCTCTCCCGGAGGGTTCACAACTCTTCCCGGCTGGGCTATACATGGGGTCCACCGACCTAGAACGCGTTCTAGAACGGCCGCGTACGGGACGGTCCCCGCACGGCCTCGGTGCGGCCGACGGTGCGGACGGCCGCACCGGGGTCTCCACCGCCACGAGGAGCAGCAGCCCGATGCCCATCGACCCCGCAAAGGCCGTCGAGGCCGAACCCCGGAGCGCCGAGATCTCCTGGAGCCACAAGGACGTCCAGCTCTACCACCTGGGTCTCGGGGCCGGCGTGCCCGCGACCGACCCCGACGAGCTCCGCTACACCCTGGAGTCCCGGCTCCACGTCCTGCCCAGCTTCGCCACCGTCGCGGGCGCCGGCATGGGAGTGGTCGGCGGACTCTCCGCCCCCGGCATCGACGTCGACCTCGCCGCCGTGCTGCACGGTGGCCAGTCGATCACCCTGCACCGCCCCCTCCCCACCGGTGGCCGGGCGGTCTCCACCTCCCGCGTCGCCGCCGTCTACGACAAGGGCAAGGCCGCCGTGCTCGTCCTGCGCGCCGAGGCCGCCGACGAGGACGGCCCGCTGTGGACGAGCGACGCCTCGATCTTCGTACGGGGAGAGGGCGGTTGGGGCGGCGACCGCGGTCCCTCCGAGCGCCTCGCGCTGCCGGACCGGGAGCCCGACGTCACCGTCGAGCGGCCGATCCGCGAGGAGCAGGCCCTGCTCTACCGGCTCTCCGGGGACTGGAACCCCCTCCACGCCGACCCGGAGTTCGCCGGGCTCGCCGGCTTCGACCGGCCGATCCTGCACGGACTCTGCTCGTACGGCATGACCCTCAAGGCGGTCGTCGACACGGCGCTCGGCGGTGACGTCACCCGGGTCCGCTCGTACCGCACCCGCTTCACCGGAGTGGTCTTCCCCGGCGAGACCCTGCGCATCCGGATGTGGACCGGGGACGACCGCGTCCAAGTGGCGGTGACGGCGGTGGAGCGCGACGACGCCCCGGTGCTCGCCGACACCCTCGTCGAACACTCGTAGATCCCGTCCATCCGTCCCGGAGGGAGCCGCACCATGCGCGCAGCCGTACTGCACGAGATCGGCCAGGACAAACTCGAAGTCCTCGATGACGTCGAGGCGGTGGGCTTCGGCCCCGGCAAGGTGCGGATCCGGGTGAGGGCCACCGGTCTGTGCCACTCCGACGTCTCCGCGATGAGCGGAGTCCTGCCGCAGCCCGCCCCCTTCGTGCCCGGCCACGAGGGCGCGGGCGAGGTGCTCGACGTCGGCGACGGGGTCACCGGACTCGCCCCGGGACAGCGGGTGCTGCTCTGCTGGCTGCCCGCCTGCGGCGCTTGCCCGGCCTGCAAGCGGGGCCAGACCCAGCTCTGCCTCGCCGGCTTCATGAACGCCGGCACGCCCAACTTCAAGCGCCCCGGTGGCGACGTCTTCGGTTTCGCCGGCACCGGCACCTTCGCCGAGGAGGTCGTCGTCGACGCGGGCTGCGCCGTCCCCATCCCCGACGACGTGCCCTTCGACGTCGCCGCCCTCATCGGCTGCGGCGTCACGACCGGACTCGGTGCCGCCGTCAACACGGCCAAGGTGGAGGCGGGTGCGTCGGTCGCCGTGCTCGGCTGCGGCGGCGTCGGCATCTCCGCGATCCAGGGGGCCAGGCTCCAGGGCGCCGCCCAGATCGTCGCCGTCGACCCGGTGGAGTCCCGACGCGAGGCCGCCCTCCGCTTCGGCGCCACCGAGGCGGTCGCCCCGGACGCCCTCGCCGACGCCAAGCAGCGGATCACCGGCGGCGAGGGCTTCGACTACGTCTTCGAGGTCGTCGGCAAGTCCGCCACCGCCCGCACCGCCTACGAGACAACCCGGCGCGGCGGCACCCTCTGCGTCGTCGGCGCGGGCGCCCTCGACGACTTCCTCCAGCTGAACATGTTCGAGCTGTTCTTCGACGAGAAGCGGATCCTGCCGTCCATGTACGGGGGCGGGGACGTGCTCCGCTCGTACGAGCGGGCCATCGCCCTCTGGCGGGCGGGCCGCATCGACCTGGAGTCGCTGATCACCCACCGGGTGCCCCTGGCGGGCATCAACGAAGCCCTGGAGCAGATGCGCACGGGCGCCGCCCTCCGCACCTGCATCGAGATCTGAGGAGAGCCGCGATGTCCCGTCCGCTCGAAGGACTGAGCGCGATCGTCACCGGTGCCGGGCGCGGTCTCGGCCGCGCCGAGGCCCTGGAACTGGCCCGGCTGGGCGCTTCCGTCGTGGTCAACGACTACGGGCAGCCCGGCCGCGACGGCTCGGGCGAGGCTTCCGCCGCACCCGCCGAGGAGGTCGCGGCGGAGATCCGGGCCGCGGGCGGCCGGGCGGTGGCGCACCTGGGCGACGTCTCCGACTTCGAGACGGCGGGGGCCCTGGTCGACCTGGCGGTGACCGAGTTCGGGAAGCTCGACGTGCTGGTCAACAACGCGGGCATCCTGCGCGACCGGATGGTCTTCTCGATGAGCGAGGACGAGTGGGACTCGGTCGTGCGCGTCCACCTCAAGGGCCACTTCAACACCACCCACTTCGCAGCGGTGCACTGGAGGGGGCGCGCCAAGGCGGGGGAGCCCGGGGTCTACGGACGGATCGTCAACACCTCGTCGGAGGCCTTCCTCGCAGGCTCCGCGGGCCAGCCCAACTATGCGGCCGCGAAGGGCGGCATCGTCGGTCTGACGACCTCGACGGCGGCTGCGCTGGCCCGGTACGGGGTGACGGCCAATGCGATCTGCCCGCGGGCCAGGACCCGGATGACCGAGGACGTCTTCGCCGGCTTCGGGGAGCCGGCGACGGGGGAGCTCGACCCGCTGTCCCCGGACCACGTGGCGCCGCTGGTCGGCTACCTGGCGTCCCCGGCGGCGTCCGGGGTCAACGGGCAACTGCTCGTCGTGCACGGCGGGATGGTGGCGGTCGTGGACCGGCCGAAGGTGTCGGCCAAGTTCGACGCGGCCAAGGAGGCCTTCACCTACGAGGAGTTGGACTCCCTCCTCACCCCGCACTACGCGTCCCGCCCGGCGGGCGAGACCTTTGCGGCGACGGAGGTGCTGGGCCTGAAGAAGGGGTGAGCCGGGGGAACGGTGGGGAAGGAGCAGGGCCCCGGGGACGTCCCCGGGGCCCTGCTCCTGTCCTCGTTCACCGCGCGGGGGCATCGCCCTCGCGACGGTGCCGGCCGTGCGGCGAGGACGTGGACTCCTCCGCGGGCGACGCCTCTCCACGGTGCTTTCCGGTGCCGCGCGGCTCCGTGCCTTCCGTGCTGATTTCCGACATGGTGGAACTCACCCCGTACATATCGCTCTTGCTGTGCGGCCAGTGAGTCTAACCAGCGGGCTTACTGTCCGTCAGCGGAGCCTGCTGCAAAGGCACCGGGCGGCACACCCGGGGCTCCTCCGCAGCAGCAGCAGCAGTCGGCGGCTCCGGCTCCTGGCCGGTTTCCGGTTCGGGCTCCCGGGGGACCTCCAGGCCGGCCAGCCCGCACGGCACCTCGGCCGTCGCATACGGAAGCCGCAGCACCCCCTCGGGCGTCCAGAGCCCGGATCCGGCCAGCCACCCCTGGGGCGCGGCCTGCTGGACCATCCGGCGGGACGAGGGCCGCCAGGTGCCCACCCAGCTGCCACCGGCGGCGTCGATCCGCAGCGCCACCGCGCAGCCCTCCGGCACCAGCACCTGATCCGGCTGCACCGCGAACGGCGTCACCGTCGCGTCGTCGAGCCGGAGGCAGTCCGGGAAGCGCACCGGCAGCAGGCTTCCCAGTACGCCCCAGCCGAGCCGGTCGTGCCCCGCCGACGGCGCGTCGGAGCGGATCAGGAGCAGTCCGCTGTCCGGGTCCGCGAGCAGCAGCCGGTCGTTGCTCTCCTCGGTGATCTGCAGCAGCGGCGTCACCTCACCGCCCCGCTCCAGATCGACGGCCACGGCCTTCACCGGGCCCTCGTCGAGCCGTCGGTCCAGCGCGAGCATCCGACCCGTGCGGTCGAGCCACACCCCGCCCGTGCAGCGACCCTTCACCTCCGCGATCCGCTCCGGGCCGAAGGCGCCGCCCGCGACCAGCCACAGCGTCGTCGTGTCGGGACCGACGCACATCGCATAGGCGCAGATGCCGTCCGGCGAAGGGGGGAGCAGCACCAGGTGCTCGGAGCCGGGCGCCTCCACCGCGCCGAGCGGGAGTTCACCGGTGGCCGGTCCGGTGGGGTAGAGCAGCGAAAAGGTGGTGCGCCGTCCGTCCACGCGGCGGGCGACGAGCACCCGGCCGTCGGCCAGGGGCAGCAGCTGGGCGCCGGACTCCTCCGGCTGGTCGAGGGGGAGCGGCACGGCGTACGGCTCCGGACCGTCGAGGGTCCACCTCTCCACGTACAGGGCGTCCCCGGCGCCCGCGAGCCGGGCCGCGTACGCGCCGTTCGCCGTGATCGTCAACCCCGTCGGCCGGCCGGCGTCCCCGCCGGGCTGCCCGGCGCGGTCGTCGTCCTCGGCCGTGGTCTCGATGGCACACGCTGTCATCGACTCGTCACCTCCGGCCACGAAGCTAGTTTTCGCACTTCCAGCCGAACAACACGAGCAGGGCCACTTCACACATAAGGGTGGCCCTGCGGCAGTTCGACTGAGGGGGAACGAGCAGGTGTGCTGGAGTGATCCGCGAGGGTAAGGCAAGGCGAACCTAAGGGAAGTCCGGCGCTCGGGTCGATCACGGGCGCCTCGGTCCCGGCGAGGGGCCCTCCGCTCCCTCCACCGGCGAGGACTCCACTGCCGCTCGCCGCGCGAACGCCCCCGAGGGGCCGGGGGTGGCGGCGCCCCCGTCGTGGCGCCCCGGAGGCGGTCCGCCGGCTTCGGACGCGCCGGCACTCCCCTCCCAGGGGCCTCGTCGTGCGCCGTCGGGGTTGTAGGCCGAATGGCCCCGGCAGGAGGCGCGGAAAGGCGCTGAAGGGGCCCGGGCCGGCCGCCCCGGACCCTTTTCGGACGCTTCCGGAGGGCGCGCGCTCCCCCGTGGAGGGGCTCCGGGGCCTTGCGGAGCCCCTGCGGCGGCATCGCTTCCGCTTCCCGGGGCGGCGCCCGTGCGTCGTTCCGGGGCGGTGTCCGCGCGTCGGCTCCGTGCGGATCCGCGCGCGGGGCGGTGGGGGAGGGCCGCCGGGGCGACGCCCGGCCCCGGCAGCCGGGTTATCCACAGGCCAGGACGGTGGGGCGCAGCGGGCAGGTAGCCTTTCCCCCGTGCCCCGTCTGTCTGAAGTCATCGCCGAGCTCGACGCCCTCTGGCCACCAGAGCGAGCCGAGTCGTGGGACGCCGTCGGCACCGTCTGCGGCGACCCCGACGCCGAGGTCACCCGCGTCCTCTTCGCGGTCGACCCCGTCCAGGAGATCGCCGACGAGGCCGTCGCCCTCGGCGCCGACCTGATCGTCACCCACCATCCGCTCTATCTGCGCGGCACGACGACGGTCGCCGCCGGCCACTTCAAGGGCCGGGTCGTGCACACCCTCATCAAGCAGGACATCGCCCTCCACGTGGCGCACACCAATGCCGACACGGCCGAGCCCGGAGTCTCCGACGCCCTCGCCGGCGCGCTCGACCTCCGGGTCGTCGGCCCCCTCGTCCCCGAGAACAACCTCGGTCGGATCTGCGAACTCGACCGTCCCGAGACCCTCGCTGACTTCGCCGCCCGCGCCGCGAAGCGCTTGCCGGCGACCGCACAGGGCATCCGGGTGGCCGGAGATCCGGGCATGACGGTCCGGCGCGTCGCCGTCAGCGGCGGCTCCGGCGACAGCCTCTTCGACGCCGCACGGGCCGCGGGCGTGGACGCCTTCCTCACTGCCGACCTGCGGCACCACCCGGTCTCCGAGGCCGTCCAGCGCTCTTCGCTGGGGCTGGTCGACGCCGCCCACTGGGCCACCGAATGGCCCTGGTGCGAGCAGGCCGCCGCGCAGCTCGACGAGATTTCCGACCGCCACGGCTGGGACCTCCGCGTCCACGTCTCGAAGACGGTCACCGACCCCTGGTCCTTCCACCACACCTCTCCTGGAGCCCCCAACTGAACGCCGCGCCCGCCGACCAGATCCGCCTCCTCGACGTCCAGGCCCTGGACGTCCGCTTCCAGCAGCTCGCCCACAAGCGCAAGGCCCTGCCCGAGCACGCCGAGATCGAGTCGCTCACCAAGGACCTCAGCCAGCTGCGCGACCTGCTCGTCGCCGCGCAGACCGAGGAGAGCGACTGCGGCCGCGAGCAGACCAAGGCCGAGCAGGACGTCGACCAGGTCCGCCAGCGCGCCGCGCGCGACCAGCAGCGGCTCGACTCGGGCTCCGTCTCCTCCCCTAAGGACCTGGAGAACCTCCAGCGCGAGATCGTCTCCCTCGCCAAGCGCCAGGGCGACCTGGAGGAGGTCGTCCTGGAGGTCATGGAGCGCCGCGAAGCGGTCCAGGAGCGCCTCGCCGAGCTGACCGAGCGGGTCTCCGCCGTGCAGGCCAAGGCCGACGACGCCGCCGCCCGCCGCGACGCCGCCCAGGCCGAGCTGGACGTCGAGGCCGCCTCCGTCGCCAAGGAGCGGGAGCTCGTCGCGGGTTCCGTCCCCGCCGACCTGATCAAGCTCTACGAGAAGCTGCGCGAGCAACAGGGCGGCGTCGGCGCGGCCCGGCTCTACCAGCGCAAGTGCGAGGGCTGCCACATCGAGCTCAACATCACCGAGCTGAACGAGGTCCGGGCCGCGGCCAAGGACGCGGTCGTGCGCTGCGAGAACTGCCGTCGGATCCTGGTCCGCACCGCGGAGTCCGGCCTGTAATGCGCGAACTCGTGGTCGAGGCCGACGGAGGTTCCCGGGGCAATCCGGGACCTGCCGGGTACGGGGCGGTGGTCCTCGACCCGGCGACGGGCGAGACGCTCGCGGAGGCCGCCGAGTACATCGGAGTGGCCACGAACAACGTCGCCGAGTACAAGGGGCTGGTGGCCGGTCTCAAGGCGGCGCGGGAGCTGTTCCCGGACGCCGCCGTCCACGTCCGGATGGACTCCAAGCTGGTCGTCGAGCAGATGTCCGGCCGCTGGAAGATCAAGCATCCGGACATGAAGCCGCTCGCGGCCGAGGCCGCACGGGTCTTCCCGGCCGGCCGGGTCCGCTACGAGTGGATCCCGCGTGAGCGCAACAAGCACGCGGACCGGCTCGCGAACGAAGCCATGGACGCGGGCAAGCGCGGCCGCCAGTGGGAACCGTCCGCCTCCACGGCCGCCCTGGACTCCTCCGCCGCCCGCAACGCCGCGGCCCTGCCCCCGGCGGGCCCTCCGGGCGATGCGACCGCGGGCGCGGCCCGCGCCCGCGCGGCCCTGGCCACGGCGGCCTCCGGTGCGGCGACGTCTCCGGACGGGACGGGCCGGCGCCCCGGCGGTACGGGCCCGGGCAGCTGGCCGGGCGCCGCGTCGGGACCGACGCCCCCGACCACCGATCAGGGCGAGGAACCGGACGGCGGCCCGTTCGCGGTCACGGAGACCGCCCCGATCCCGGCGGCAGGAGCCTCGGGGGACTTCGAGGCCGAGGCCGGCGTCCTGGCCCCGAAGGGGCACCCGTCCGTCGCACCGTCCGCCCGGCCCGGGGACACGGCCGCTCCCCGACAGGGCTGGAGCGGCCCCGACATGGGGGCTCCGGCGACCTTCGTGCTGCTGCGGCACGGGGAGACCGCGCTCACTCCCGAGAAGCGGTTCTCGGGGAGCGGGGGGAGCGACCCCGACCTGTCGGCCGCCGGGCTGCGCCAGGCCGAGGCCGTGGCGACGGCACTCGCCGCCCGCGGCACCGTCCAGGAGATCATCAGCTCGCCCCTCGCCCGCTGCCGCCAAACCGCCGCCGCCGTCGCCGCCCGGCTCGGCCTGGACGTGCGCGTCGAACAGGGCCTGCGGGAGACCGACTTCGGCGCCTGGGAGGGCCTCACCTTCGGCGAGGTCAGGGAGCGCTACCCGGAGGACCTGGACGCCTGGCTGGCCTCGCCGAAGGCCACCCCGACCGGTGGCGGCGAGAGCTTCGCCACCGTGGCCCGCCGCGTTGCTGCGACCCGGGACCGGCTGACCGCCGGGTACGCGGGCCGCACCGTCCTCCTCGTCACCCATGTCACGCCGATCAAGACCCTGGTCCGGCTCGCGCTCGGGGCCCCGCCGGAGTCGCTGTTCCGGATGGAGCTGTCGGCCGCCTCGATCTCCGCCGTGGCCTACTACGCCGACGGCAACGCCTCCGTGCGGCTCCTCAACGACACCTCGCACCTGCGGGGTTGAGGGGCTGAGGGGGCGAAAGGAGTGGCGAGCCGCCCCCGGTCCGTACCACCATGCCGCCATGACATGGCACTTCACCGGGGAATCCGTGGTGTTCCGCAGGGCGGCGGCACGGCACCTCGCGACGGAGGCGGTCCGTAACACCGCCGTCCTGAGCCTGTTGGACCGGCCGGGCCGGTTCGGCTGGTGGGTCGAGCCGGACGGTCGGGTCACCGGCGTGCTCGCGGTTTCGCCGTCCGGGGTCCTCGACCTCGGCGCGACGACGGAAGGGGCCGCCGGAGCCCTCCTCTTCCCGACGGGGGAGGAGCCGACGACGGTGCGCGGCGAGACGGCCGCGGTGCGGGCGTACGCGGAGGCCTCCGGCGGCCCCTGGGAGCCGGCCACCCGGATGCGTCTCTTCCGGCTCGACGGGCTGACCCCGCCGGACCCGGCCCCGGTGGGCCGGGCCAGGGTCGCTTCCGCGGCGGACGCCCCGCTGGTCACCGCCTGGACGGCGGAGTTCGCGTCGGCCATCGGTGAGCAGCCCGCGGCGGACTACACCGACTTCGTCGCCGAGCGGATCGCCGAAGGGCGGTTGTGGCTCTGGACGGAGCCGGAAGGCGGGCCGGTCTCGATGGCCGCCGTCTCCCGCACGATCGAGGGCCAGGCCCGGGTCCACCTCGTCTACACCCCGCCCGCCGAGCGCGGCAGGGGCTACGCGGCGGGGGCCACCGAGGCGGTCAGCCGCGCCGCGCTCGACGGGGGCGTCGCCCGGGTCCTGCTCTTCACGGACCTGGCCAATCCCACCAGCAACGCCCTTTACCAGCGGCTCGGCTACCGTCCGGTGACCGACCACCTCGTCGTGGAACGGTCCGCCGTGCCCGCGTGACCGGAGCGGGCGGGCAGGGCGGACCGGAGCACCGACGGGCGCGGCGTCGCCCCGTCGCCCACCGGGCTACGGGCGCAGCCCCGCGGCCCCGCGCGCGAGGGACTCCACCCGGGCCCAGTCGCGGGCCGCGAGCGCATCGGGCGGCAGCATCCACGTACCGCCGACGCAGCCCACGTTCGGCAGGGACAGATAGGCGGGGGCCGAGGTGGGGGAGACGCCGCCCGTGGGGCAGAAACGGGCTCCGGGGAGCGGTCCCGCCAAGGACTTCAGGTACGGGACGCCACCCGCCGCCTCGGCCGGGAAGAACTTCATGTCCGTCACGCCCCGTTCGAGGAGGGCCACCACCTCGGAGGCCGTCGAGACCCCCGGCAGGAACGGCACGCCCGAATGGTGCATCGCATCGAGCAACCGCCCGGTCCACCCCGGGCTCACCAGGAACCGCGCCCCGGCGGCGACCGCGTCCGCGACCCCCGTCGCCGATACCACGGTCCCCGCGCCGACGACCGCGTCCGGCACCTCGGCCGCGATCGCCCGGACGGCGTCGAGCGCCGCCGGGGTGCGCAGGGTGACCTCGATCAGCGGCAGTCCACCGGCCACCAGGGCACGGGCCAGGGGTACGGCGTCGTCGGGGTCCTCGACCACGACGACCGGGATGACGGGAACGGAGGAACGGCCGGAGGGGCTTTCCGGGGCAAGGCCGAACACGCTCGTCATGGGCGTCATCCTGCCCACCACGAGCGTCAACCGCAACGAGCGTTGCACATGTTGCAAAGCCCCTGGTGGGGATTAGTGGATCTCGTCCACCAGGAGGTCCAGGGCCCCCGCCTTGCCGCCTTCCTCCACCACGTACCCCAGGTCCCGCAGCGCCACGGCCAACTCCACCGGCGTCCCCGGCTCCGCCCCCGCCTCCAGGAGGCTCCGCACGATCCGCCCCTTCGTCGCCTTGTTGAAGTGGCTGACCACCTTCCGGGTCGGTGCGTGCAAGACCCGCACCGTCGCCGTCCGGGACGCCACCTCCCCCTTCGGCTTCCACGCCGAGGCGTACGCCGACGACCGCAGGTCCAGCACCAGCCCGTCCCCGGCGGCCTCCGGCAGCACCGACGCCATCGCCCCCCGCCAGTGCGCGCCGAGCGCACCGAGCCCCGGCAGCTTGACCCCCATCGAGCAGCGGTACGAAGGGATCCGGTCCGTCACCCTCACGGCACCCCACAGGCCCGAGAACACCAGCAGGGAGTCCCCCGCCCGCTTGCGGGCCGCCGCGTCCAGACCGGCCAGACCCAGGGCGTCGTACAGCACGCCCGTGTAGACCTCCCCGGCCGGACGCGCGCCCGCCGTCCGCAGCCCGGTGTTCTTCGCTACCTCGCCGCGCAGGCCCTCGCTCAGGCCGAGCACCTCGCGCGCCTTCTCCTCGTCGGCGACGCACAGCTCGACCAACTCGTCCAACACCGCCGCCCGTGCCCCCGCGAGCCCCGGCAGGGACAGCGACTCCGGCTTGAGCGGCGCTCCGCCCCCCGAGGGGGCCTTGCCTTCGGAGGGCGGCAACAGCACGAGCACGGTGGTTCTCCTTCGTCCGTACGGGGGTGGGGGTGCGGCCCCGGCCGTCCAGCCTACAAAGTGCCGGGCCCCCCTCCGCGCCCTACGCTCGGTCCATGCCCCGCCGCCACATCCACGTGACCGGCGCAGCCGAGGCTCCGCTGCGGGCCGCCCTGCGCGCACTCCGTACCGAGCTCGCGGTCCCCGGGGACTTCCCGCCCGCGGTCCTCGCCGAGGCCGAAGCCGCCGCGAAGGCGCCCAGGCTCCCGCCGCACGACGCCACCGACCTCCCGCTCTTCACCGTCGACCCGCCCACCTCCACCGACCTCGACCAGGCCATGCACCTGGCCCGGCGGGCCGACGGCGGCTACCGCGTCCACTACGCCATCGCCGACGTCGCCGCCTTCGTCACCCCCGGCGGTGCGATCGACGCCGAGGCCCACCGTCGCGTCCTCACCCTCTACTTCCCCGACGGCAAGGTCCCCCTCCATCCGGCCGTCCTCTCCGAGGACACCGCCAGCCTCCTTCCCGGCGAACCCCGCCCCGCCCTGCTCTGGCGCATCGACCTCGACGCCGAAGGCCGCCGCGTCGCCACCGACGTCCGCCGCGCCCTCGTCCGCAGCCGGGCCAAGTTCGCCTACGCGGACGTGCAGCGCCGGATCGACGACGGCACGGCGGAAGAGCCCCTCGCCCTGCTCCGTGCCATCGGCCGGCTCCGCGAAGCCCTTGAGGTCGAGCGCGGCGGGATCTCCCTCGACGTCCCCGAGCAGGAGATCGTCGAACGGGACCACACGTACTCCCTCGCCTACCGGGCCCCGCTCCCCGCCGAGAGCTGGAACGCCCAGATCTCCCTGCTCACGGGCATGGCCGCCGCCGACCTCATGACCGCTGCCGGCACCGGGATCCTGCGCACCCTCCCCACCGCTCCCGACGGCGCCGTCGCCCAGCTGCGCCGTTCCGCCCGGGCCCTCGGCGTCGACTGGCCGCACCACGTCTCGTACGCCGACGTCGTCCGCTCCGCCGACCCCACGAACCCGCGTCACGCCGCCTTCCTCCAGGAGTGCACCAGCCTCCTGCGCGGCGCCGGGTACACCGTCTTCACCGACGGCCACGTCCCCACCCCGGCCGTTCACGCCGCCGTCGCCGACGAGTACACCCACTGCACCGCCCCGCTGCGCCGGCTCGTCGACCGGTACGCGGGCGAACTGTGCGTGGCGGCGGTGGCCGGGAACGAGCCGCCCGAGTGGGTGAGGGCCGCGCTGCCGGCCCTGCCCGAGGAAATGGCCACCGGCGCCCGCCGCGCCAACACCGTCGAACGCGAGAGCGTCGACATCGTCGAAGCGGCGCTCCTGAAGGACCGGATCGGGGAGATCTTCGACGCGTACGTCATCGACGTGAAGGAGCGCGAGCCGTCCGTCGGCACCGTGCACCTGGAGGACCCGGCGGTCGTCGCCCGCATCGCGGGCGGGCAGACCGAACTGCCGCTGGGGGAGCGGCTCCGGGTCAAGCTGACCGAGGCGGACCCGGGGAGGGTCAAGGCGCTGTTCGCGCCTGCGTGAGCGCCCGGTACAGGGCCTTCGGATCGTCGGCGTGCACCCGGAGGACGCTCACGGCACGGGGCGCGCCGAGCAGCCGCGGTGCGTCGACCGGCTCGGCCAGTTCGATCGTGACGGAGGTCTGCGAGCCCACGGCGAGGTTCAGCTCGCCCTCCCGCTTCTCGTGCGAGAACAGGGGCTCCCGCCGGACGGTGGCGATCTGGTCGAGCGGGACGCGCACGTCGACGTGGGCGGCCTGCCGCACGCGCAGGACGCCTCCGGAGAGCGTGTGCGGGCGGGTCGCCGAGGCGGCGTGCAGACCGAGCACGAAGAACACGGTGTAGAGGTCCAGGACGAGGAGGACGGCGTGCGCGACGGGCCACTCGGCGAGCATGTACGACACGCCGATGGTCTCGACCACGCACACGAAGGCGAAGCCGTACATCAGCGCGGCCTGGTCCCGGGCGTGCGGGAACACCGCATCGGCGCCCTCGACCCCGTGCGCCCGCCGCCCGGCCCACCGCACCAGGCTGCCCAGGAGCCGCACCTCGTGGGCGAGGAGCCGCAGCACCGGCTCCGGCACCAGCACGCCGAGGGCTTCCCGGGCGGAGTGCCCCGTGCGGCGGAGCCGCAGGAAGGCGAGCCCTTCGACGGCGAACAGCGTCACCAGCAGGAGCTCGGCGGCTCCGAGGACGATGCCCGGTATCCGTACGCCGGCCACCAGGCACACGACGAGCACCGCCTCGGCGGGCAGCGCCGCGTACGCGACCCCCCGCACGACCCGCAGGGGGCGTCCGGGGCGGTCGGCCCCACCGGCCGCGCCGCGCGCCGTGCGGCCGGCGGAGGGTCCACCGACCGGGCCGCCGTGGTCGCTCGCACCGGTCACGTCGCCCGACGTGCTCATTCCGCATCCTCCCCGCGTTCCGCGACCATCCGCAGCGCGAGCCGTACGGCCGCGGCCTGGGCCGGCGCCAACTCGTCGAAGACGGTCCGGGCGAGACCGTCGTTCAGCTCGGCGTCCGACACCCGCTCGCCCAACCCGTCCGGCAGGCAGGCGGCGAGCGCCCGGGCCGCCTCTGCCACCCCGGGCGCGTCGGGCGCCGCGTCGGCGAGTCCGTCGAGCAGGGCGTACACCGCATGGGCGTCCGCCGCCACCGTGCCCATCAGCTCCATCAGACCCGCCCGTTCCGCCTCGGGTACGACGGCGTCCAGCAGGGAGAGGATCTCCCGGTCCTTCGCCGCCATCGGTGACCCGGACACCTCGCCCAACCCCGCGAGCAGCGCCGTGAGCTCCGGTGACACCGGGCCCTCGGCGGGCAGCCGGCCGGCCCGAGCGACGGCAAGGAGCGGAGCGAGGCGCTCCCTGCGTTCCCGGATCACCGCTTCCTGCCGCGCCAGGTCGTCCGCCAGTTCTTCCAGCACGTCCACGAGCCCGCGCCCCTCGTCGTCCGCGAGCGCGTCCCGCACCTCGTCGAGCCCGAGCCCCAGTTCGGTCAGCCGCCGGATCCGGGCGAGGAGTACGGCGTCCCGGACGCCGTACTCCCGGTACCCGTTGGCGCGCCGCACGGGCTCGGGCAGCAGCCCCGACTGGTGGTAGTGCCGCACGGCCCGGGGGGTGACCCCGACGAGCGCGGCGATCTCGCCGATACGCATGGCCCCAGTAGAAACCCTGACGCTGCGGCAAGGTCAAGAGGCTGTTCTCGGACTGCGGCCCCGACCGTCGGTGCGGGGAACGGGAGGGTGCCGGACGCGCCCGCATCGGCAGGTAGCATGGTCGACACGGCAGACGAGCCGGGCGGACGGCCGCGTGGAGATCTTCGGATCTTCCCGAGGAACGTCCGGGCTCCACAGAGCAGGGTGGTGGCTAACGGCCACCCGGGGTGACCCGCGGGACAGTGCCACAGAAAACAGACCGCCGGGGACCTCGGTCCTCGGTAAGGGTGAAACGGTGGTGTAAGAGACCACCAGCGCCTGAGGTGACTCAGGCGGCTAGGTAAACCCCACTCGGAGCAAGGTCAAGAGGGGACGCCCCGGCGTCCCTGCGCGGATGTTCGAGGGCTGCTCGCCCGAGTCCGCGGGTAGACCGCAGGAGGCCGGCGGCAACGCCGGTCCTAGATGGATGGCCGTCGCCCCGACGACCGCGAGGTCCCGGGGCACAGAACCCGGCGTACAGCCCGACTCGTCTGCCCCCCTCTCCTTGAACAGGGCCCCGGCCGGGTTCCCCCGTGGGCCCTCGCTGCTGCGGGGGCGTCCCCCTGCGGATCCGTGTTCTGCCGGTGCGTTCCTCCGGGTTTCGGTACGGTCGCCGGGGAAGTCCTCGCGGAGGGAACAGAGGGAGCAGCTCCATGAGTCGTCGTTTCCAGGTCACGTTCGACGCCCGTGACCCCCGGGCCCTGTCGTCCTTCTGGCGTGATGCGCTGGGCTACGTCCACCCCGGGCCGCCCGGTGTCGAACTGCCGGAGGGTGCCGACCCGTTGGCGGCCTGGGACGACTTCCTCGCGCGGGTCGGCGTGCCCGAGGACCAGCGCAACACCAGGTCGGCCATCGAGGATCCGGAAGGGCTGGGGCCCCGCGTGTTCTTCCAGCGGGTGCCGGAGGACAAGGTAGTCAAGAACCGGGTCCACCTGGACGTCCGGGCCGCGCCCGGGCTCCAGGGGGAGGAGCGGATGGCGGCCCTGGAGGCCGCGTGTGACCGGCTCGTCGGGCTGGGGGCGAAGCGACGGGAACGCTTCGAGCCCGCCCCGCCGTTCGACGCCGGCCACATCGTGATGGCCGACCCCGAGGGCAACGAGTTCTGTCTGGACTGAGCCGGTCGGTCGCGCGGCAGGGGCGGTGCGGTGCGGTGCCGGTTCCCGGTGCGCCGGGCATCCGCCCCGGCCGCTGTCCGCCCCGGCGGCCGGTCCCGGCCCGCCCGAACCGCTGTCGGAGGGACCCCACGGCCCGGGCGTCCGCCGTGAAGGCGCGCGCGGGTGTACGGGTGGGGCATGACCGTTTCCGTGAACCAGCTCAGCGACCCGGCCGTGCGCGCCTTCGTCACGGCCCTCAACGCCCAGGACGAGTCGGCCCTCTTCGACGTCCTGACGCCCGACGCGACCATGGCCGACGACGGCTCCGAGCGCGACCTGCGGCAGTGGCTCGACCGGGAGGTGTTCGCCTCGCGCGGGCACATGGACGTCGAGTCCGAGAAGGACGACGGGCGGTCGCTCGTCGCCCGCTACCGCAACGACACCTGGGGCGAGATGCGGACCGCATGGCGCTTCACCGTCCAGGACGGCAAGGTGTCCCGCTTCGAGACCGGGCAGGCCTGAGGCCGGTCGTGTCGTCGCCCCTCCGGCCGGGGGCGACGGCACGGCTCACCCCCGGCCGATGTACGGCATCGCCGTCGCCATCACCGTTGCGAACTGGACGTTGGCCTCCAGGGGCAGACCCGCCATGTGGACCACCGTCGCCGCCACGTCCGCCGCGTCCATCACCGGCTCCACCGCCAGCTCGCCGTTGGCCTGGAGGATGCCGGTCTGCATGCGGGCGGTCATCTCCGTGGCGGCGTTCCCGATGTCGAGCTGGCCGCAGGCGATCCGGTACGGGCGGCCGTCCAACGAGAGGGACTTCGTCAGACCCGTCATCGCGTGCTTCGTCGCCGTGTACGCGATCGAGTGCGGGCGCGGCACGTGTGCGGAGATCGAGCCGTTGTTGATGATCCGGCCGCCCTGCGGGTCCTGCTCCTTCATGGTCCGGAAGGCAGCCTGGGCGCAGAGGAACGCGCCCGTCAGATTGACGTCGACGACCGCCCGCCAGGTTTCCGGTGCCAGGTCCTCCACGGGAACCCCGCCGCCCGCGAACGTACCGGCGTTGTTGAAGAGGAGGTCGACCCGGCCGTGGCGGTCCCGCACCGCGGAGAAGAGGGAGGCGACTTCCCGCTCCGAGGTCACGTCCGTCGGGACGCACAGGAAGTCGCCGTCCGGGAGGGCCGCGGCCGTCTCCTCCAGGGCCCGTGCCCTGCGGCCCGCGAGGGCCACCGACCAGCCGGCCGCCGCGAGGGCCAGCGCGACGCTCCGGCCGATGCCCGAACCGGCGCCCGTCACCACTGCGATGCTCATGGGCGCGCAGCGTACGCGAGCGGTGCGCCCCGTGAACCCGTCCGTCCGATGGGTGGATGTCCTGTACTCGACAACGGGGGTCTCCGCGGCGTCCGGTGCCGCCGGGCCCGGCCGGCCCCACCGCCTCATCCCCGGGTGACGGCCGCCTCCTGCGGATAGCGGACGCCGATGCGGTCCCGCACCGCGTCGAGCGTCCGCATCACCGCGAGCGAACCGTCCAGCGGTACGAGCGGGGACTCGGTCGCGCCGCTGCGCAGGCAGCGCATCACCTCGGCGGCCTCGTGGCGGAAGGAGTGCGGGTCGTCCGTCGACGTGAACTCCTCCGGTTCGCGCCCGTGCCGGTGCAGGGTGAACCGCTCGGGGAAGAAGAAGCCGCGCGGGAGGTCGATCCGGCCCCGCGTGCCCGTCACCGAGGCCGTCAGCGGCGTGTCCGCGACGAGCGAGCAGGACAGCAGTGCGGAGGCGCCCGATTCCCAGCCCAGCAGCACGCCCGTGTTCAGGTCGACGCCCTCCGGGGAGAGCAGCGCGTGCGCCCGGACGACGGACGGCTCGCCGAGCAGCAGCTGGGCGAACGACACCGGATAGACCCCGAGGTCGAGCAGCGCCCCGCCGCCCACTGCCGGGTCCCGCAGCCGGTGACCGGCGTCGAAGGGGCCGGCGAGTCCGAAGTCCGCCTGGACCGTGCGCACCTCGCCGATCGCCCCGTCGCGCACCAGCTCCACGATCCGCCGGACCAGCGGATGGCAGTACGTCCACATGGCCTCCATCAGGAAGAGGCCGCGGTCCCGGGAGAGCGCGACCAACTCCTCGGCCTCACGGGCGTTGAGGGTGAAGGCCTTCTCGCAGAGCACCGCCTTGCCCGCCTCCAGGGCGAGGCCGGCCGCGGCGCGGTGCGCGTGGTGCGGGGTCGCCACGTACACCACGTCGACGTCCCCGTCGGCGAAGAGCCCGGCCCACTCCCCGTACGCCCGCGGGATCCCGAACCGTTCCGCGAAGGACGTCGCGGAGGCCCCGGTGCGGGACGCCACCGCGACGACCTCGGCACCGTCGAGCTCCAGCAGGTCCGTGGTGAACCGTTCCGCCACGCCGCCCGTCGCCAGGATCCCCCAGCGCACCGTGTCACCCATGTCCCCACCCGTTCCAGAGAGGTCTCGACCATCCCGGTCGAGCTGAGAGCATAGGCAAGGATTCAACGAAATGGAGCAGTCGATGCCGGAGAGCGGCCACAAGACCACACGAGGACACATACCCGAAAGCGCCCCGGTCGCCACCGCCGCCCGGCGGACGGGACTCCTCGTCACCCTCGTCCTGGGCGGCCTCACCGCCCTCCCCCCGCTCTCCATGGACATGTACCTCCCGGCGCTGCCGGAGGTCACCAGCGCGCTGGGGGCCCCCGCCGCCACCGTGCAGCTCACCCTCACCGCCTGCCTCGCCGGCATGGCCCTCGGCCAGCTCGTCGTCGGCCCCATGAGCGACAAGTGGGGACGCCGGCGCCCCCTGCTCATCGGCATGACCGTGTACGTCCTCGCCACCGCCGTCTGCGCACTCGCACCCAGCGTCGAACTGCTCGCCGGCTTCCGACTGCTCCA
Source organism: Streptomyces sp. NPDC058872 (assembly GCF_042743065.1). Taxonomy (NCBI): domain Bacteria; kingdom Bacillati; phylum Actinomycetota; class Actinomycetes; order Kitasatosporales; family Streptomycetaceae; genus Streptomyces; species Streptomyces sp. NPDC058872. The sequence goes on along the minus strand of NZ_JBHYMK010000037.1, from coordinate 27,639 downwards.
GGGCCTGGCCGGTGCCGCCGGCATCGTCATCGCCCGCGCCGTCGTCCGCGACCTGTACGACGGAGTGGAGATGGCCCGCTTCTTCTCCACCCTGATGCTGATCTCCGGTGCCGCCCCGATCGTCGCCCCCCTGATCGGCGGCCAGATCCTGCGGATCACCGACTGGCGGGGCGTCTTCCACGTCCTCACCGTCATCGGCGTGCTCCTCACCGTCGTCGTCTGGCGCTTCCTCCACGAGACGCTGCCCCCCGAGCGCCGCCACGAGGGCGGGGTCGGCCAGGCCCTGCGGACCATGCGGGGCCTCCTCGCCGACCGGACCTTCACCGGCTACGTGCTCACCGGCGGCTTCGCCTTCGCCGCCCTCTTCGCGTACATCTCGGCCTCTCCGTTCGTCATCCAGGAGATCTACGGGGCCTCACCGCAGACCTTCAGCCTGCTCTTCGGCCTCAACTCCGTCGGCCTCGTCATCGTCGGCCAGATCAACGGCAAGCTCCTCGTCGGCCGCGTCAGCCTCGACAAGGCACTCGGCTGGGGCATCGCCACCCTCCTGCTCGCCGCCCTGGCGCTGACCCTCATGACCGGCGGAGCCTTCGGCGAGGTCGGCCTCGCCCCCGTCGCCGCCGGCCTTTTCGTCCTCATGTCCGCGATGGGCCTCACCCTGCCCAACACCAATGCCCAAGCGCTCCTGCGCACCCCGCACGCCGCCGGATCCGCCTCCGCCCTCCTGGGCACCTCCTCCTTCCTCATCGGAGCCGTCGCCTCCCCGCTCGTGGGCATCGCCGGTGAGCACACGGCCGTCCCGATGGCGGTGGTCCAGCTCGGCTGCGCCGCCCTCGCCCTGGCCTGTTTCCTGGGCCTCTGCCGTCCCTGGCGGGCCGCCGAGCCCCCGGTCGACACGCCCTAGACTGTCTCGGTGAACGCCTCCGCTCCCTCCGCCGACTCCTTGCGCGCCGCCCTCGCCGCGCTCCTCGACGGGCTGCCGCCCAACCGGGCGGCGCAGGCCGTCGAGCGGCTGATCGCCAACTATCGGGGCACCACGCCGACGGACGCCCCCGTGCTGCGCGACCGCTCCGACGTCGCCGCGTACGCCGCGTACCGGATGCCCGCGACCTTCGAGGCGGTACGGCGAGCGCTCGGTGCACTGCGCGAGGCGGCGCCCGGGTGGCGGCCCGGCACGCACGTCGACGTCGGCGGCGGTACGGGCGCGGCGAGCTGGGCCGTCGCCGAGGCCTGGGAGGAGGAGCCGCCCCGCACCCTCGTCCTCGACTGGGCCGAACCCGCCCTGGCGCTCGGCCGGGAGCTGGCCGCCGGCGCCTTCGAGGCGGAGTGGCGGCGCGAGCGGATCGGCGCCGCCCTGCGCCTGGACGACACCGACCTGGTCACCGTCTCGTACGTCCTCAAGGAGCTGACCGGGGCCGATCGGACGGTGCTCGTCGGCGAGGCGGCCCGTGCCGCCCGCGCGGTGGTGATCGTCGAGCCCGGAACCCCCGACGGCTACGAGCGGATCCTGGAGGCCCGCACCCTGCTGGTGGAGGCCGGGTTCACCGTTGCCGCGCCCTGCCCGCACAGCGGGGCCTGTCCGATCGTGCCCGGCAGTGACTGGTGCCACTTCTCCGCCCGGGTGAGCCGCTCCTCGCTGCACCGGCAGGTGAAGGGCGGCTCGCTGCCGTACGAGGACGAGAAGTACGCGTACGTCGCGGCCGTCCGGGCCCCCGACGTACCGGTCGACCCGGTGCCGTCCCGCATCGTCCGCAAGCCGCAGATCCGCAAGGGCCAGGTCCTCCTGGAGCTCTGCGGGCCCGAGGGCCTCGGCCGGGACACGGTCACCAAGCGGCACGGGCCCCTCTACAAGCAGGCCCGTGACGCGGAGTGGGGCGACGCCTGGCCCCCGGAGGAGTCCTAGGGACAGTCCTAGGGACGCAGCTCCTGGGTGCAGCACTTCACGCTGCCACCGCCCTTGAGGAGTTCTCCCAGGTCCATGCCGATCGGCTCGAAGCCGCGGGCGCGGAGGGGGTCGAAGAGGCCGACCGCCGCCTGGGGGAGCAGGACGTGCCGGCCGTCGCTGACCGCATTGAGCCCGAGGGCCGCCGCGTCCTCGCCCGTTGCGACCAGGGCGTCGGGGAAGAGCCGGGCGAGCACCGCACGGCTGCCCGGGGAGAAGGCGTCGGGGTAGTACATGACCTCGTCCCCGGCGTCGTCCAGGACGCACAGCGCCGTGTCCAGGTGGTAGTAGCGCGGGTCCACCAGTTCCAGGCCGATCACCGGGCGGCCGAAGAACTCCTGCGCCTCGTCGTGGGAGAGCGGGCTGGAGCGGAAGCCCCGGCCGGCGAGGATCCAGGAAGCGGTGACGGCGAAGTCGCCCTCGCCCTCGTTCACGTGCTCCGGCTCCCGCACGGCGTCGTCCGCCCAACCGTTCCTGCGGAACCAGGAGAGATGGGCCCGGGCCTCGGCCGAGCGCTCCTGGTGGGCGAACTTCGCGCCGAGGACCCGGCCCTCGACGACGGTGGCGCCGTTCGCCGCGAAGACCATGTCCGGCAGCGCCGGGTCGGGCTCCAGCAGCTCCACGGTGTGGCCGAGGGTGCGGTAGCGGTCGCGCAGGTCCTCCCACTGGGTGAGGGCGAGCTGCAGGTCGACCGGTTTGCTGGGGTCCATCCAGGGGTTGATGGAGTACGTCACCGTGAAGTGCACGGGTGGGCACATCAGATAACGGCGGGGCGAGGGCGTGCGCGGAGCAGGGCGCAAAGAGGGCTCCTCACGGACGGGCGGACGGAACGGCCGATGACCGGTGGACCCCATGGTCCGCCCTCGACGGCCTCCGCGCTGTGGACCGTTCGGGTGGTTCCGGGCCGTCCGACAAGCGGGGGAGCACCCTCGTGCGAGCGCCGGACCGTCCCCGTGGGGAACGTGGGGACAGTGAGATCCGCGACACCGGATGTTCCGTCGTCGTTCACCGGCGGGTCCGGCGCGTCGGCGACGAGGAGTTGATCGTTTCACCGTCGGCGGGCCCCCGTCCGCCCCCACGCCTGCACCGACGGCCCCGCCCGGCGCGGTCCCGCTCCCGGGTCCCGCCTTCCGCAGGGTCCCGTCCCCGCTTGCCCGCCGACCACCCCGGTTCCGCACTCCGGTCACCCGGGGCGCAGGATGGTGGGACCATGGGCAGAGCCGAACGGGCGAGCATGAGGTGTGAGGGGATAGATGGGCGACGGCATCGGCCGCTACCGCGGCACGGAGAGCAAACTCGCACAGTGGCTGCGCAGGCGCCCCAAACGCACGACGGCCGGGGACGAGAACGACCGCGAGCAGCTCCTCCTGGCCGTCGCCGCCGCCGGGCTGCCCCTGGCCCCCGCCGCGTACCCCGTCGGCTACAGCTGCTCCTGTGAGCGGATCGGCTGTCCCACCCCCGCCCGGCACCCCGTCTCCTTCGCCTGGCAGACCCAGTCGACCACCGATCGCGGTCAGATCGAGCGCTGGGCGCGGAACGAGCCGCACGCGAACTTCATCACCGCCACCGGCATGGTCCACGACGTCCTCGACGTGCCGCTGTCCGCCGGTCGCGCCGCCCTGGAGCGCCTGCTCGCCGAGGGCGTCGAGGTGGGGCCCGTCGCCGAGTCCGCCGACGTCGACACGGTCGGAGGGCGGATGTTGTTCTTCACCGCCACCCGCGGCACCCCCGAGGACGAGGACGAGTGGTGGCCGTGCGAACTGGACTGCCACCCGGAGACGATGGACGAGCACCCGGGGCTGCGCTGGCACTGCCGCGGCAGCTACGTGCTCGTACCGCCCGCCCGGCTCCCCGGTGACGAGGAGGCCCATCCGGTCGTCGCCTGGGTCCGCGGCCCCGAGCACCCGCTGCCCGACCCGCTGAACCTCTTGGAGACCCTCCAGGACGCCTGCGCACGCCACGCCGCCGAGCGGCAGGCGGGCGGCGACGGAGGGCACGCCGCCCACGAGATCGCCTGGCCGCTGACCCGCTGACCCGCTGAATCGGTACGCCCGCCGTCGGCGGGTGCTAGGAGCCCTCCGCGCCCACCACGCCCTGGAGCCGGCCCGTGACCGTGACCCCGTTGCGGTCCGTGCCCGCCGGCTTCACCAGGACCGCCTGGCTGGAGACCCACTCCCGGGTGACGGTGCTCTTGATCTCGCCGTTCAGCAGTGCCTTCACATCGGGGCCGACCTTCGGCCGGTACCCCTTCGCCGCCGTCTGCCGCTCGAAGTACCGGGTCGCGAAGAACACGAGCGCGCCGCCGTCCCGGGTCCGCAGCCCGAGCGGCGCGAAGTCACCCCGGTCCGTGACCTGGTCGACGTACTGGGTGGCCATTCCCGGGCGTTGGGCGGCCTTCTGCCGCTGCGCCCGCCACTCCGTGGTGTGCGCGCCCGGCGCGAAGGTCGCCGGCTTTCCGTCCTTCAGATACCCGACGTACTCCCTGCCGAGGTCGCGGGGGGCGACCGCGAGCGCGTCGGTGTCCGCGGGGACCGGCACCGCGTACCCCTCCTCCTCGGCGAACTCCGGCACTTCGCTCCGGGGCAGGATCGTGAGGTACGCGACCTCCCAGAGCTGTTGGGGGCCGTTGCGCAGGAAGACCAGGAGCCAGCGCTGATCGCCGGAGCCCCGGTTGGAGGCGGTGTCCGCGACGAACCAGCGCGGCCAGCCCGCCTTCCGGGGGAGCACGAACCGTGCGTCGGTCAGTTCGAGCGGCTTGTGCTCGGGGTTGCCGCCGGGGGTGTTGATCGACCGCGCGCGCAGGCCCGCCTGGTTGATCTCGCCGAGCGGGCCGGTGACCCGACCCGCGTCCAGGCTCGGGTCGTAGGCCTTGTCGGCCCGGTTGTAGGCGGTGGTGAAGTCGGCGAGGGCCTGTGTGGCCTCGGCCTCCGTCGCCGGTGGCAACAGCGCCCGTTCGCCGTGCACGGTGACGCAACCGCTCGCCGTCAGCGACAGGACGGTTCCGGCCGCCGTCGCCATGAGGAACCTCGCCAGCGCGCGGCCCGCCCCGGGCGACCGCTGCTCAAGCGTTCGTCGTCCCGGCGCTCGCCTCAGCCTCAGCCTTCTCATCGGTCGTCTTCTGCCCCTTCACCCGCACGGACGAAGCCGACCCTATCGGGGCCAGGAAGAGCGCGAGCGTCGGGATCAGGTACAGCGCCCACACCGTGACCTGAAGGACCGTCGGATCCGGCTGGAAGTTGAACACGCCCTTGAGGAGCGTGCCGTACCAACTGTCCGGCGGGATCGTCGCCGAGACGTCGAAGGCCTTGTCGGAGAGGCCGCCGAGGAAGCGGGCCTCCTGGAGGTCGTGCACGCCGTAGGCGAGCACCCCGGCCGCCACCACGACCAGCATCCCGCCGGTCCAGGTGAAGAACTTCGCCAGGTTGATCTTCAGCGCGCCCCGGTAGAACAGCCAGCCGAGCAGCACTGCGGTGAGCAGGCCGAGGAGCACCCCGACCAGCGGGGCGTAGGTGCCGTCCGAGGAGGCCCGCACCGACGCCCAGACGAAGAGCGCGGTCTCCAGGCCCTCGCGGCCCACGGCCAGGAAGGCGGTGGCGACGAGCGCGCCCGTGCCCATCTGCAGGGCCGCGTCCAGCTTGCCGTGCAGTTCCGCCTTGAGGTGTCGGGCCGTGCGCCGCATCCAGAAGACCATCCAGGTCACCAGGACCACCGCGACGATCGACAGCGAACCGCCGAGCAGTTCCTGGGCCTCGAAGGTCAGCTCCTGGGAGCCGAACTCCAGGCCGGCGCCGAACGCCAGGGCCACGCCGACGGCGACCCCGATGCCGATCCAGATCGGCTTCAGTGCGTCCCGGCGCCCGGTCTTCACCAGGTACGCGATGAGGATGCAGACGACCAGGCTCGCTTCGAGGCCCTCGCGCAGGCCGATCAGATAGTTACCGAACACCTCGGTGTCCCTCCTCGGTTACGAGAACAGCGCCCGACCCCACCAGTCGTCCTTGTCCCGGACGCCCGGCGGGATCGCGAACAGCGCCGAACCCACGTGCTGGATGTACTCGTTGAGGGCGTCGGAGGCCAGCGAGGTCTGCACCGGGATGAAGCCGGTGCGGACGTCCTTCTGGTACGCCAGGAAGAACAGGCCGGCCTCCAGACGGCCGAGGCCGTCCGTGCCGTCGGTGAAGGAGTAGCCGCGGCGCAGCAGGGTCGCCCCGTTGTTGCTGTCCGGGTGCGCGAGCCGGACGTGCGAGTCCGGCTTCATCGCCTTCAGGAACGGCTCGTCGTGCTCCTTGGCCTTGCCGACCGGTGCGCCCTCGCGCTTGTCGCGGCCGAAGATGTCCTCCTGCTCGGCGAGCGGGGTGCGGTCCCAGGTCTCCACGTTCATCCGGATCCGGCGGGCCACCAGGTACGAGCCGCCGTCCATCCAGGCGGCACCGCCCTCGGCGTCCTTGCCGGAGACCCACACGTGCTTCGTCAGCCGCTCGGTCTCGGTGCCGGCGATGTTGCGGGTGCCGTCCTTGAAGCCGAAGAGGTTGCGCGGGGTCTGGGCGTCCGGGGTCGTCGACGAGGTCTTGCCGAAGCCCAGCTGCGACCAGCGCACCGCGACCTTGCCGAAGCCGATCCGGGCGAGGTTCCTGATGGCGTGGACGGCGACCTGCGGGTCGTCCGCGCACGCCTGCACGCAGATGTCGCCGCCGCTGCGCGCCGGGTCCAGGTTGTCGCCGGGGAACCTGGGCAGGTCCACCAGGGCTCCGGGCCGCCGGTCCTTCAGCCCGAAGCGCCCGTCGAAGAGCGAGGGGCCGAAGCCGATGGTGAGGGTGAGGCGGGAGGGCTTGAGGCCCAGGGCCTCGCCGGTGTCGTCCGGCGGGGCTTCCGGCAGGCCGCCGTAGGCGCCCTCGCCGACCTCGGCGCCCGCGGTCATCCGCTCGGCGGCCCGCGTCCAGTCCTTGAGGAGCTGGACCAGCTCCGCCCGGTCCTCCGTCTTGACGTCGAAGGAGGCGAAGTGCAGCCGGTCCTGCACCGCGGTGGCGATGCCCGCCTGGTGCGTGCCGTGGAAGGGAACGGCCCCGCCGCTCTCGGCGACCGGGGCGGTGGCGTCGCCGTCCCGGGCCAGTGCGGCGGCACCGCCGGCCGCGGCGGCACCGAGCGCCAGCCCGGCCCCGCCCCAGCCGATGACCGTGCGGCGGGAGGGCGCGCCCTGGGGCTCCTGCGCGGTCCGCGCGCCCTGCTCCTCGGTGTTCTCGGACATCTCGTGTTCCCGTCCCTGGTGGCTCGACGACTACTTGACGACGGCGGCGGCGAGCTTGGAGAGCGGCTCGGCCAGGGCGTTGACGCCGTCGGAGAGCTCCTTGCGCTCGGCCTTGTCGACCTTGTCGTACGAGGTGAAGACGTAGCCGTTCTTGTCCGTGCGGTACGCGTCGAGCAGCGTGTTCAGCGCGGCGAACTGCTTGTCGAGTTCGGCGACGAGCTTCGGGTCGTTCTTGGCGGCGACCGGCTTCAGCAGCTCGAAGGACTTCTGCGCGCCCTCGACGTTCGCCTTGAAGTCGACCAGGTCGGTGTGGGAGTAGCGCTCCTCCTCGCCGGTGACCTTGCCGCTGGCGACCTCGTCCAGGAGCTCCTTCGCGCCGTTGGCCATGGAGGTCGGGGTGATCTCGGCGGTGCCGACCCGCTTCGCCCAGTCGGCGAGGTCCTTGTCGAGGAGGTCGGCGAGCTGCTTCTCGCGGTCGCCGATCTTCTTGTCCTGCCAGAGGGCCTTCTCCAGGCGGTGCCAGCCGGTCCAGTCCGTGGCCGGGTCCTGGCCGTCCTCCAGGCCGTCCTCGCGGACGTCGACCTTGGGGTCGATGTCGCCGAAGGACTCGGCGACGGGCTCGGTCCGCTCCCAGCCGATGCGGGACTCGGCGTAGGCCTTCTTCGCGGCCTCGACGTCACCGGCGCGGACGGCGTCGGTGAAGACCTTCACCTTGGGCAGGGTCGTGTCGGCCTGCGCCTGGACGTACTGGCGGTAGGCGGCGACGGCGGCGTCCATCTCGGGGGAGCGCTTGGCGGTGCTGGCGCCCTCGCCGGTGGCCTTGACCGGCTGACGGATGCCGTCGCCCTTCATGCCGGGCTTGCAGGCGATGAGGTAGTCGCCGGCCTTGATCTCGGCGGTGAGCGTGGCCTTGGTGCCGGGGCCGATGTTCTCGCGCTCGGTGACGATCCGGTCGTCCGGGTAGAGGACGTAGACCTCGGTGACCTTGGAGCCGCGGTTCTCGACGGTCAGCTGCACGTGTCCGGCCGGGAACTCCTGCTTCGACACCTCGCAGGAGTCGTCCTTGGCGATGACGGTGACGACGTCGCCCCCCGCCTTGGCGTCGCTTTTCTCCGCACAGCCCGTGACGGCGGTCAGAGCTGCCGCGGTCGCGGCGGCGGTGACGACGGAGAGACGGACGGCTCGCATGAGGACTCCAGGAACGCGGGGACGGTGCTGAGGCGGACCTAACTTAACCGAGGCTTACCTGAGTAGTACCCACCCGTCCAGTGATTCAGCTCTCAGGCCGGGCGCGGGGGACACGGAGTGGTCACGGAGGGTCCATGGACTCCTCATGGATGGGTCAAGGGAGGGTCAAGCAGGGGGGATTGCGTGAGGATGGTGCTTTTTGCGCTGAAAAGTGCTGTAGTTCATGACTTTTCGGCAGTGCGGTGGAGGTGGCACCCTCCGTCCCGGTGTCGCGGTCGCCCTGCCCCCGGGGCGGGTGCGCGGTGTGAGGTCGGACCCCTGCCACTCCCTTCCGGATGGTTCAATTTCGGCATGAACACGACCGCCACTGACATCGACGTCCTGCGGGTCTTCTGCGCGGGCGACGGCCGGTACGGCAACCGCCTCGGAGTCGTGCGGGACGCCCGTACCCACCCCGACGAGTCCTCCCGGCAGGCGCTCGCCAAGGAGCTCGGTTTCAGTGAGACGGTGTTCGTGGACGACCCCGAGCGCGGGGTGGTCGACATCTACACACCGGGCGTACGGCTTCCGTTCGCCGGGCACCCGCTCGTCGGCGCCGCCTGGCTGCTCGATCTGGAGGTCGTCCAGCCGCCGGTCGGTGAGGTGTGGGTGCGCGGTGACGGGGAGTTCACCTGGATCGAGGCGCGCGCCGAATGGGCGCCGCCGCGCACCCTGCGCCAGTACGGCTCGGTCGCCGAGGTGGACGCCCTGGAGGTGCCCGAGCCGGGGGAGTGGATCTACGCCTGGGCCTGGGAGGAGGAGGCCGCGGGGCGCATCAGGGCACGCGCCTTCCCCGGACGCGGCGACGGCATCGACGAGGACGAGGCGACCGGAGCGGCGGCGCTGCTCCTCACGGCCGCATTGGGGCGGGCCCTGAACATCAGGCAGGGCCAGGGGTCGCAGCTGCTCACCGCCCCCGGCCCCGACGGCATCGTGGAACTCGGCGGACGCGTCCGCCTGGAAGGGATGCTCGCCCGCTGAGCCGAGCCTCGCCCGCCGGGCCGAGCCTCACGCGCTGAGCGGGAACTCCCCGCCCAGCTCGCGGAAGACCGCGCTGTTGAAGCGGAAGGCGCGCCGGCACTCGTCGACGATCCGCTGCTTCTCCAGGTCGTCGGCGTTCACCCCGTCCAACAGCTCCCGGTACGTCCGCTTGAACGCGGCCGGGTTCGGGATCCCTTCGAAGACGTAGAAGCGGACGCCGTCGCCCTTGCGGTCGAACCCCCAGGTGCGTTCCATCCGGTCGCGGATGATCTGGCCGCCCGACAGGTCGCCCAGGTAGCGCGTGTAGTGGTGGGCCACGTAGCCGGCCGGCCAGTCGCGGGCACACTCGGCGACCCGCTCGGCGTACGCGGCGGTGGCGGGCAGCGGGGAGACCCCGGCGCGCCAGCCGGGCCCGCGCAGATGGGCCAGGTCCCGCTCCAGGGCTGCCGTGCGGAACAGCTCGGACCGTATGAACGGCCCGGCCACCGGGTCCTCGCGCAGCTCTTCCGCGCCCTCCTCCAGGGCCCGGTACACGAACCAGAGCTGCTCCGTGTAGCGCGCGTACGCGGCGACGGCGAGGCGCCCGCCCAGGAGGTCCCCCATGAAGGACGAGGACTCCGCCTCCGTGTGCTGTTCGTGCGAGGCCGTGCGGATGAGCGTCGAGAACGGCGTGGTCAAGACATGCCTCCGGGACCGAATGGGACGGGAACCGGCGACGGTCCCGTCGAGCGGGGCGTGCCCGGCCGACCGGTTCCCGACGTCCTGTCGGTAAGACGCTACCCGTTTGTGGGGTCAGGGCAACGTCAGGATTTCCGCACCGCTCTCCGTCACCACGAGCGTGTGCTCGAACTGTGCGGTCCGCTTCCGGTCCTTGGTCACCACGGTCCAGCCGTCGTCCCACATGTCGTAGTCGTGGGTGCCGAGCGTCAGCATCGGCTCGATCGTGAACGTCATGCCGGCCTTGATCTCGGTGGTGTGGTGGGGCGAGTCGTAGTGCGGGACGATCAGGCCGGAGTGGAACGACGCGTTGATGCCGTGCCCGGTGAAGTCGCGCACGACGCCGTAGCCGAAGCGCTTGGCGTAGGACTCGATGACCCGTCCGATGATGTTGATCTGGCGGCCCGGCTTCACCGCCTTGATCGCCCGGTTCAGGGACTCCCGGGTGCGCTCCACGAGCAGCCTCGACTCCTCGTCGACGTCGCCGCAGAGGTAGGTGGCGTTGTTGTCGCCGTGGACGCCGTTGATGTAGGCGGTGACGTCCAGGTTGACGATGTCGCCGTCCCTCAGGACCGTGGAGTCGGGGATGCCGTGGCAGATGACTTCGTTGATCGAGGCGCACAACGACTTCGGGAAGCCGCGGTAGCCCAGCGTGGACGGATAGGCACCGTGGTCGCACATGTACTCGTGCGCGACCCGGTCGAGTTCGTCGGTGGTGACGCCCGGGGCGATGTGCTTGGCGGCCTCCTCCATCGCCCGGGCGGCGATGCGGCCGGCGATCCGCATCCGCTCGATGGTGTCGGAATCCTGCACCTCCGGTCCCGTGTACGGAGCCGGGGCGGGCTTTCCGACGTACTCGGGGCGACGGATGGAGCCCGGAACGGAGCGGTGGGGGGAGAGCTCCCCCGGAACGAGAAGCGACTGGCCAGACATGTCAGCGAGTCTAACGACCGGGTCTGGGGCAGCATGGTCACGAAGGAAGGAGCCGACGACGATGGCCCTGTTCAAGAAGCGCACCGTGGGCAAGCCGGGCGAGTGGTACTACTGCCTGGAGCACAAGAAGGTCGAGGAAGGGCCGGAGTGCCCGGCGAAGGACCGGTTCGGCCCGTACGCCAGCCGGGAGGAGGCCGCCCACGCCATGGAGACCGCACGCGAGCGGAACCTGGAGTGGGAGACCGACCCCCGCTGGCACGACGCCGCGGGAAAGGACCGGAACCCGGAGGGGTGACCGCGCGGCGCCGGGCAACACGCCGCAGGCCCGCCGGGACCGCTCAGGCGGTCCCGGCGGGCTGCTGCGGGGCGGACGGCTCCTGCCCGTCCCGGACCGCTTCCCCCGCCGCCCGCGCGGCTTCCCGCTGGGCCTTGCGGCGCAAGGAGTCCGGGTCGGTGGCCGAGTCGTACCCGAGGAGCTTCGGCAGCGCCAGGCAGAGCAGCCCCACCGAGGCCACGCACGCCACGCCGCCCGACCAGACGGCCGCCCGGGTACCGGTCCAGCCGGCCATCGCACCCGACCGGACCTGGCCCAGTTGGGGGCCCACGCTGTAGGAGAGCACCTCGATGCCGGCGAGCCGGCCGCGCAGCTCCTCCGGGATCGTCTGGTTCCAGATGGTGGCCCGCCCCAGACCGCTCACCATGTCGCCCGCGCCCGCGAGCGCCAGGCACAACAGCACCGCCCAGACGTTCCCGAACCAGCCCGCCGCCGCGATCGCCAGGCCCCAGCCGGCCGCGCCCCCGGCCACCAGCAGTCCGTGCCTCCGCACCCTGGACGTCCACCCGCTGGTCAGGCCCAGGACCAGTGAGCCGACCGCGCCCGCCGCGTACATCAGGCCGAGCGACCAGTCCGCGTCCAACTCGTCCGCCAGGAAAGGGAAGATCGCGTTCGGGAAGGCGAAGAACATCGCGGCCAGGTCGACCGCGTAGGTGCCGAGCAGCACCGGTCGCGACCAGGCGTACCGCGCGCCCGCCGCGATGCCCCGCAGCGAGGGCTTCTCCGCGTCGTGCGCGGCCGGTGCGGGGGAGAGCCGACGGCACATGAGCACCGAGACCGCGAACCCGGCGAGCGTCACCCCGTAGGCGGGGGCATGACCCGCGTACGCCACCACCAGACCCGCGAGCGCCGGGCCCGCGATCGAGCCCACCTGCCAGCGCAAGGAGTTCAGCGCCGCCGCCGCGGTCTGCTGCTCGTGCGGCACGATCCGGGCGAGCAGCGAATCCAGCGCCGGTCGCTGGAGCCCCGCCAGCGCCGAGACCCCGGCCGCGACCACGTACAGCGGCCAGAGCATCGGCTCCGGGAGCAGGGCGTTGAACAGCAGGAGCAGCGCCAGCGCTCCCAGCCCCGCCTCGGTCCAGACGATCACCCGCCTCCGGTCGACCGCGTCCGCGAGCGCTCCGCCGTAGAGGCCGAACACCACGAGCGGCACCAACTCGACCGCGCCCATCGCACCGACCGCCAGCGGCGAACCCGTCAGTTCCTTGATCTGCAGCGGCAGGGCGATCATCGCCATCGCACTGCTGAAGTACGTGACGAGCCCCTGCACCCACAGGAGCCGGAAGTCGCGGGACGAACGCCAGGGCGTCAGATCGGGCAGCACCGCGGCGAGCTTCGCCAGGGCGGAAGGAACGAGGGAGGTCACGAGGGGCCATGCTCCGGTCCCCGCACGACGGCGGGCAACCGAATATCCGCCGCCGGGGCTCCCTTACGGGTGGAACCTGCCCGATCCGCCGCGCGCGGACGCCTGCTCGGGCAGGATGCGGGCCCATGGATGCCGTACGGGTCGCGTTGCTGAGGGAAGTGCTCGCCGGGACGGAGTGGCCGAAGGCCGCGCGCCGGTTCGCGGGCGTGCTCCGGACCTCGGTCGCACCGCAGCGGGGAGGACTGCTCCTGGTGGGGACGGAGGAGTACGAACCCTGGCACCTGGCGGCCCACCTGGTCGACGAATCCGCCTGGTCGGGGCTGCCCGAGCTGGTGCCGACCCTGGTCCGGCACCGGGTGCGACCCGGCGCCCCGGCACACCTGGCGGTCGGGCTCGGCCGCCTGGAGGCCGCGGGCCGCGGGGCGACGCTGCTGCTGGTGGCACCGGAGCGGCCGGACGCGGGGCTGCTGCAACGGGTGCACGACGCGCGGCGGGCGGGGGCGACGGTCCTCTCCCTCGACGGCGGCGACGAGGAACTGGCGGGCCTGGCGCACGAGGAGCTCACGGTGGCACCGGGCGCCGGGGTCGACCTGGACACCGTGCAGCACCTGGTCAGTGCGGCGGCCGGGGAGAACAGCCTGCCCTCCCCACGGGGCAGCCGCCGCTTCCGCGACCGGCTCTCGGGCCTCGCGGACCGGTTGACGGCCCCGCCGCCGGCCCGCTGGTAGCGCTCGGTCGTCCCGGACCACCCGACCCGTCGGTAATGTCGGGGCCATGACTACGACTGAGAGCAAGCCCGCCCCCAAGGACCCGTGGGACCTCCCCGACGTCTCCGGCCTCGTCGTCGGCGTCCTCGGCGGGACCGGCGACCAGGGCCGCGGCCTCGCCTACCGGCTCGCCAAGGCCGGCCAGAAGGTGATCATCGGCTCCCGCGCGGCCGACCGCGCGCAGGCCGTGGCCGCGGAGATCGGCCACGGCGTCGAGGGCGCCGACAACGCCGAGACCGCCCGCCGCAGCGACGTCGTGATCGTCGCCGTGCCGTGGGACGGGCACGCCAAGACCCTGGAGTCCCTCCGCGAGGAGCTCACCGGCAAGCTGGTGGTGGACTGCGTCAACCCGCTGGGCTTCGACAAGAAGGGCGCCTACGCCCTCAAGCCCGAGGAGGGGTCCGCCGCCGAGCAGGCCGCCGCGCTCCTCCCGGACTCCCGGGTCACCGCGGCCTTCCACCACCTCTCGGCCGTCCTCCTCAAGGACGCCTCCATCGAGGAGATCGACACGGACGTGATGGTCCTCGGCGAGGAGCGCGCCGACGTCGAGGTCGTCCAGGCCCTCGCCGGCCGCATCGCCGGCATGCGCGGGGTCTTCGCCGGCCGACTGCGCAACGCCCACCAGGTCGAGTCGCTCGTCGCCAACCTGATCTCCGTCAACCGCCGCTACAAGGCCCACGCGGGGCTCCGGGTCACCGACGTCTGAGCCGGTCCCCACACCACGGCGGGCATGGGGGACACTGGACGGGCACCATCAGCCGTACCCGGACAGGAGCCGCCCCCCATGCCCCGCCTCGCCCTCTACGCCCTCGTGGTCTGCGCCCTGGCCGTCACGGCGGCCGTCGTCTCCTTCGTCCAGGGCAGCTTCCTCGGCGTCGTCTGGGTCCTCCTCGCCGGCCTCTCCTCCAACATGGCCTGGTACTACCTGCGCCGAGCGAAGGCGGAGAAGGCCGCCGCCCGGGGCTAGACCCCGCAGAACTCCGGGCTCCCCTCCCAGAACCGGAACAGCTGCGAGCCGCAGTACCGGCTCAGCTCCGGCACGCCGAGCGAGCGCAACAGGGCGTCGATCGCGTCGAAGAAGGCGGTGTTGATCGCCGGCACGAACAACAGGGCGATCACGATGAAGAAGCCGTACGGCGCGTACGGCTCCACCTGCCGCTTCGCCTTGGAGGACAGCCAGGGCTCCACCACCCCGTAACCGTCCAGCCCCGGCACCGGCAGGAAGTTCAGGAGCGCCGCGGTCACCTGGAGGAACGCCAGGAACGCCAGCGCGTACCGGAAGGCGACCGGCACCCCGTCCAGCGCGTCCAACCAGAACGGAGCCGTGCAGACGAGCGCGAACAGGACGTTCGCCAGCGGGCCCGCCGCCGAGATCAGGCTGTGCTTCCAACGGCCCTTGATCCGGCCGTGCTCGATGAAGACCGCGCCGCCCGGCAGACCGATACCGCCCATGATCACGAACAGCACCGGCAGGACGACGCTCAGCACCGCGTGCGTGTACGCCAGCGGGTTGAGGGTCAGATAGCCCTTCGCACCCACCGTGATGTCCCCGCCGTGCAGGGCGGTCCGGGCGTGCGCGTACTCGTGCAGACAGAGCGACACCACCCAGGCCGAGGTCACGAAGAGGAAGACCGCCAGGCCCGTCGAGGCGGCGAAGTCCGTCCACACCGCCCAGCCGGTGACGGCCATGACGGCGAGGATCGCCAGGAAGACGGGGCTGATCCGCCGTTCGTGGCGCTGATGGGTGGCCGTGGTCATCGCGGGGCTCCCGGGGGACGGAGTGCTGGTGTGCGGGAAACGTACCGGGTGCCGGACCGGGTTCCACCCCTCGGGGAGGCCTCCGGCGGTCCGGTCCGCCCCCGGGAACGTCCTTCCGACGGGGCGCGAACCGTTCTCGCGGACAATGGGGGCGTGCGCTACTCCGTCCTCGGCCCGACCCTCGCCCACGCCCCCGACGGCACCGACGTGGCCGTCGGCGGCCCCCGGGTCCGTGCCCTGCTCTGCGCCCTCGCCCTGCGGGCCGGCCGGACCGTTCCGGTGGCCCGCCTCGTCGACGAGGTGTGGCACGGAGACGACCCGCCGGCCGACGCGGTCGCCGCCCTCCAGGCCCTCGTCGGCCGGCTCCGACGGGCCCTCGGCCGCGACCGGGTGGTCTCCGCCGAAGGCGGCTACCGGCTCGAAGCCCGGCCCGAGGACGTGGACGCCCGCCGCTTCGAGCGCCTCTCCGCCGAGGGCGGCGCAGCCCTCGCGGCCGGCGATCCCGCCCGCGCCGCCGCCCTCCTCGACGAGGCCCTCGGGCTCTGGCGCGGGCCCGCCCTCGCCGACCTGCCGGACCGGGACGCGGAAGCCGCCCGTTGGGAGGCCCGCCGGCTCGACGCCCGCCGCGCCCGGCTCGACGCCGCCCTCGCCCTCGGCGACGCGCCCGCCGTCCTCCCCGAGCTCACCGCCCTCTGCACGACCCACCCGCTGGACGAACCGCTCCAGGCCCTCAGGATCCGCGCCCTGCGGGACAGCGGACGGGCCGCCGAGGCGCTCGCCGCGTACGAGTCGGTCCGCCGCACCCTCACCACCCGCCTCGGTACGGACCCGTCGCCGGACCTGCGCGCCCTCCACGCCGAACTCCTCGCCCGGACCCCGGGACCGCCGGCCGCACCCGCGCGTCCGCGCACCCCCGCCCCCGTACCGGGAAACCTGCGGGCCCGGCTCACCAGCTTCGTCGGACGCGACGGGGAGATCGCCCTCGTCCGTGAGGACCTGAGGGGCGCGCGGCTCGTGACGCTGCTCGGGCCCGGAGGGGCCGGGAAGACCCGACTGTCGCAAGAGGCGGCCGAGCGCGGTGCCGGGGACTGGCCGGACGGCGTGTGGGTGGCGGAACTCGCCCCCGTGCGGGACCCGGAGGCCGTTCCCGAGGCGGTCCTGGTGGCGGTCGGCGCCCGCGAGACCGTGCTCCGCGGTGCCGGCGCCGAGGAGCTGAGGGGCGGGGGCGACCCGCTCGTCCGGCTCGTCGAGCACTGCGCCGGGCGCCGGATGCTCCTCCTCCTCGACAACTGCGAACACCTGATCGGTGCGGCGGCCGAACTCGCCGCGACGCTGCTCGCCCGCTGTCCGGAGCTCCGGGTGCTGGCGACCAGCCGGGAACCCCTGGGCGTCCCGGGGGAGGCGGTCCGACCGGTGGGCCCGCTGGCGACGGAGCCGGCGGTGCGCCTGCTCGGCGAGCGCGGCGCGGCGGTCCGGCCGGGGTTCCGGGTCGACGAGGACCCGGAGGCGGCGGCCGAGGTCGTGCGGCGCCTGGACGGGCTGCCGTTGGCGATCGAACTGGCCGCGGCCCGGTTGCGGATGCTGACCCTGCGGCAGGTCGCGGACCGGCTCGACGACCGCTTCCGGTTGCTCACCTCCGGCGCGCGGACGGTGCTGCCCCGCCAGCAGACCCTGCGCGCGGTCGTCGACTGGTCCTGGGACCTCCTCGACGGGGCCGAGCGGGCCGTCCTGCGCCGCCTCGCCGTCTTCACCGGCGGCTGCGACCTGGAAGCGGCCGAGGCGGTGTGTGCCGGACCACCCGCCGCAGCCGGGGAGGACGCCCCCGGCGAGCACGTCGGTGACGTCCTCGACGTCCTCGACGTCCTCGGCTCCCTGGTCGACAAGTCCCTCGTCGTCGCCGTGCCCGGCGAGGACGGCATGCGCTACCGACTCCTGGAAACCGTCGCCGAGTACGCCGGGGAACGCCTCGACGAGGCCGGGGAAAGGGCCGGCACGGAGCGCCGGCACCTCGCCCACTACCGCGAACTGGCCCGCCGCACCGACCCCGAACTGCGCGGCTCCGGCCAGTCCGCGGCCATCGCCCGCTTCGGCACCGAGTACGGGAACGTCCGCACCGCCATGCGCCGTGCCGTGGACGCCCGCGACGAGGACGAGGCGCTGGTCCTCGTCCACGCGCTGCTCTGGTACTGGCAGATGCGCGACCTGCGGGCCGACGCCCTGTACTGGTCCAGGGCCGCTGCCGCCCTCGGCCCCGACCCGTTCGCCCCGCCCGCCGCACCCGTCGTCCCGCTGCACGAGCCCTGCACGGCCGCGCCCCCGCCGCTCTCCGAAGAGCAGCGGTGGGAGGCCAGGCGCGGGGTGAGACTCGTCGAACTGCTCAACATGGACCACGAGACCGCGCGGTGGACCACCCCGGAAGGAGTGCGCCGACTGCGCGAGATGACCGCCGTCTACGAACCGGGTCTGCCCCAGACCTGCCGGCTGCCCGGGTCCTTCGCGGTCTTCGCCCTCCTCCTCATCGGTGAGGCCGGCCGGCTGCGCGAACTCCTCGACACGACCGTCGAGGCCTGCCGGCGCCACGGTTACGCCTGGGAGCTCGCCAACGCCCTCCAGATGCGGGCGAACATGTCCGCCAACCGGACCGATCTGGCCGCCGCCGCCATTGCCGACGCCGACGAGAGCCTGGAGCTCTTCACGCGGCTCGGTGACGCCTGGGGCGCTGCCGAGGCGCTCTCCGCCCGCGCGGAATCCCGTGAGCGACGGCTCGACTTCGAGGCGGCGGCCGAGGACTTCGCCGCCGCGATCGGCCATGCGGAGCGGATCGGCGCCCAGTCGCAGACGGCACTGCTGCGGGCCCGGTACGCCGGCACGCTCGTCGAGACCGGCCGGCTCGCCGAGGGGGAGGCGATCCTGCGCGAGATCGTGGACGGCGAGCACGGCCGGGGGCACGAACCCCTGCTCGGCGCCCGTGTCTTCCTCGCCCTGGCGCTGGGCCGCAGCGGTCGCACCGCCGAGGCGCGCGACCACCTGCACGCGCTGCGGAAGGAGTTCGGCCCCGAGACCCTCTCCGTCTTCGAGGGCTTCACCCTCGGCAGCCTGGGCTGGCTGGACAACCTCGACGGACGCCACGGCTCCGCGTTCTCCCTGGCCGCCGAGGCGTACGAGCGTTCCCTCGGGGCACTGTCGATGATGGTGGCCCCGCAGATGCCCGCGACGCACCTCGTCACGGCCGCCTGGGCCCTCGCGGGGCTCGGTGGTCCGGAGGCGAGGACCGGCGCGGTACTCCTCGGCGCACAGGAGGGGCTGGTCCCGCCGGGACACCTGTCGCCGCCCGTGGAACGGGAGAACCTGGCCCGGGCGACGGAGCTGTGCAGGTCCGTCCTCGGGGACCGTGACTTCGAGGCGGCACGTGCCGAGGGCGACGGCCTCTCCGTGGAGGAGGCCGCCGCCCTGCTCGGTCGCGCCGCGGACGCGATCGGTGGGCGCGCCGAGTCCTGATCCTGCGGTTCCGACTCAGGTCTTCTTGCGGAACTTGGCGATCGCGAGGGGCGCCGTGACCAGGGTGATCAGTGCTGCCCAGCCGAGGGTCATCCACACCGAGTGGGCCACCGGTCCGCCGTTGATCAGGTTGCGGGCCGCGTCGGCGAGGTTGGACAGCGGATTGTAGTCGGTGAAGGACTTCAACCAGCCGGGCATCGTGGTCGGCGGGGCGAAGATCGAGGACCCGAACTGGAGCGGCATCAGGACGAGCATGGCCATGCCCTGGACGGCCTGGGCCGTCTTCAGGGTGAGGCCGAGCAGGATGAAGATCCACATGAGCGAGGCCCCGAAGACCATCGACAGGCCGATGGCGCCGAAGAGGTGGAACACCGAGGTCTGGATCTCCAGGCCGAGCAGGAAGCCCATGCCGAGCAGGATCGCGGTGGCGATCAGCATCCTGCCGATCTCGACGACGATCTTCGCGATGAGGACCGAGGAGCGGGCGATCGGCATCGTCCGGAACCGGTCCATGACCCCCTTCTTGAAGTCGTCGTTGATGCCGACCCCGACGGCCATCGCGATGTTCATGCCCATCATCGCCATCAGGCCGGGCGTCACGTAGTTGACGTAGGCGTCGTTGTTCCCCTTGCCGGCGATGGCGCCGCCGAAGACGTACACGAAGAGCAGGATGAAGATGATCGGCATCAGCACGGCGTCGAACATCGACTCCGGGTCCTGCTTGATCTGGAGGGCGTTGCGCCGGGCCAGGGCGCCGATGTGGCGCAGATTGGCCCGCAGCCCGATCCGGCCCTCC
Organism: Streptomyces sp. NPDC058872; assembly: GCF_042743065.1. NCBI lineage: Bacteria > Bacillati > Actinomycetota > Actinomycetes > Kitasatosporales > Streptomycetaceae > Streptomyces > Streptomyces sp. NPDC058872. Next base: position 8,075 of record NZ_JBHYMK010000037.1, on the reverse strand, counting down.
GCGACCGGTGCGGTGCGTGCCGGGGAAGCACCCGAACCTCCGGTCCGGGGCGGGTTCTTGGTGACCGTGGTCGTGCTCATGCGGCGACCTCCTCGGTGAGCGCGTCGGAATCGGCGGTCTTCTGGCCGGTGATCGCGAGGAACACCTCGTCCAGGCTGGGCAGGTGGGTGCCGATGTGGGCGATGCCGAAACCGCGCGCCCCCAACAGGGCCACGACGGCGGTCAGCTGTTCGTCGGCGAGGATCGGCACGTACAGCGCGCCCTCGTCGGGCACGACGCTCGCGCCGGCGACCCCGTCGAGGCCGGTCTCCCGGAGCGCGGCGGCCATGGCGGGCAGCTGCGCCGGGTCCGTGGGGCGGACCTTCAGGGTCCGGCCGCCGACCTTCGCCTTGAGCTCGTCGACGCCGCCCTTGGCGATGACCCGGCCCCGGTCGATGACGGTCAGCTCGCTCGCGAGCTGCTCCGCCTCTTCCATGTACTGGGTGGTGAGCAGGACCGTCACGCCCTCGGAGACCATCCGCTGGACCTCGTCCCAGACCTCGTTGCGGGTGCGGGGGTCGAGTCCGGTGGTGGGCTCGTCCAGGTAGAGGACGGCCGGTCGTCCGATCATCGAGGCGGCGAGGTCGAGCCGGCGCCGCATGCCGCCGGAGTAGTTCATCGCGGGGCGCTTGGCCGCTTCGGTCAGCGAGAAGCGCTCCAGCATCTCGTCGGCGCGGCGCCGGGCGTCGGCGCGGGAGAGGTCGAGCAGTCGCCCGATCATGTACAGGTTCTCCCAGCCGGACAGCTTCTCGTCGACCGAGGCGTACTGGCCGGTGAGGCCGATGGTGCGGCGCAGCTGCCGGGGGTGCCGCACCACGTCGTAGCCGGCGACGGTGGCGGTCCCGGCATCCGGGACGAGGAGGGTGGACAGGCAGCGGACGAGCGTGGTCTTTCCGGCGCCGTTGGGCCCCAGGACCCCGAGGACGGTGCCCTCGCGGACGTCCAGGTCGACCCCGTCGAGGGCCCTCGTCTCGCCGAACCGCTTCACGAGGCCCCGGACCTCGACGGCGTTGGTGTGTGATCGCGTCATGTCCCCCATGGAACAGGCCGCCACCGACAATCCCCCGACAGATGACCGACAGCCCGCCGATGGGGGATGTCGGCGGGCTGTCGGAGGTGCCGCAGTGGTCTCAGGGGGTGGCTCCGCGCGGCCCGCTGCGGACCGCGCGGGGCTCCTCCCGGCTCAGTGGAAGGTGTGCTCCTCGGCGGGGAACGCCCCGCCGCTGACGTCCTCGGCGAAGGCGCGGGCGGCATCGCCGAGCGTTTCGCGGAGGTTGGCGTACTGCTTGGTGAAGCGCGGCACCTTGCCGCCGGTCAGCCCGGCCATGTCGGTCCACACGAGGACCTGTGCGTCGGTGTCGGGGCCGGCCCCGATCCCGATGGTCGGGATGTGCAGCGACCGGGTGACCTCGGCGGCCAGTTCGGCCGGCACCAGCTCCAGGACGACGGCGAAGGCGCCGGCGTCCTGCGCCGCCTTGGCGTCGCTGAGCAGCTGGTGGGCCGCTTCGTCGGAGCGCCCCTGCACCCGGTAGCCCATGGTGTTCACGGACTGTGGGGTGAGCCCCAGGTGGGACATGACGGGGATGCCCGCCTGGACGAGCAGCTCGGTCTGTGCCAGGGAGCGCTGGCCGCCCTCCAGCTTGACGGCGGTCACGCCGGCGTCCTTGATCAGCCGGGTGGCGTTGCGCAGGGCCTGGACGGGCCCTTCCTGGTACGAACCGAACGGGAGGTCGCCGACGACGAGGGCGCGCTTGGTGCCCCGGACGACGGCGGCGGACAGCAGGGCCATTTCGTCCATCGTGACGGGCACGGTGGTGTCGTAGCCGAGGTGACAGTTGCCCATCGAGTCGCCCACGAGGATCACCGGGATGCCGGCCTCGTCGAAGACGGAGGCGGTCATCGCGTCGTAGGCGGTGAGCATGGGCCACTTCTCGCCGCGCACCTTGGCGGCGGCGATGTCGTGGACGGTGATGCGGCGCGTGCCCTTTCCTCCGTACAGCGCCTTGCTGCTGTCGGCGGGCTGTTTCTGGGCAGCCTGAAGCGTCATGGTGAACGGCTCCTCTTGTCATCTCGAGGCGCCCTGTGGCGTCCCCGGACCACATCCATGGTGGCACTTCGGCGGGTGGGCGGGAAAGTGGGCCGGAGTGGCGCTGTTCACACCGCGACCGCGTAAAGACTTCCTCTTGGTTTTCGATACGAGACGGTCTCGTATCGAAAATGCCCTAGGGTGGTGGGCATGTCGCAGCCGTCCACCGCACCCGCCGGGCCCCGTGTCCCCGAGGCCGTCCACCGCCGCCGCTGGGTCGTCCTCGGCGTCCTGATGCTCAGCCTGCTGATCGTCGTCCTCGACAACTCGATCCTGAACGTCGCGGTCAAGACGATCGCGGTCCCCGCGCCCACTGGAATCGGCGCCACCCAGAGCGAGCTGGAGTGGGCCATCAACTCCTACACGCTCGTCTTCGCCGGCCTGCTCTTCACCTCCGGCCTGCTGGGCGACCGCCTCGGGCGGAAGAGGGTTCTGCTCTTCGGCATCACCGTCTTCGGCATCGGCTCCGCCCTCGCCGCGTTCTCCGGTTCCCCGGGCGAGCTCATCACCTACCGGGCCGTCATGGGCCTCGGCGCCGCCTTCGTGATGCCCGCGACGCTCGCCGTGCTCATGAACGTCTTCGAACGGGACGAGCAACCCAGGGCCATCGGCATCTGGGCCGGCAGCGTCGGCCTGGCCATCGCCATCGGCCCCATCACCGGAGGAGTCCTCCTCGAACACTTCTGGTGGGGCTCGATCTTCCTGGTCAACGTGCCCGTGGTGCTCCTCGCCCTCGTCCTGATGGCGTGGCTGGTGCCCGACTCCCGGGACCCGAACCCCGGCCGCATCGACCTGCCCGGCGTCCTGCTCTCCGTGGTCGGCCTCGTCCTCCTGGTGTACGGGATCATCCGCGGCGGCGAACTGGCGGATTTCACCGACGTCACAGTCCTCGCCCCGGCCCTCGGCGGCCTCGCGGTCCTCGTCCTCTTCGTCCTGCACGAGCGGCGCAGCGACCACCCGGCCATCGACATGCGCTACTTCAAGAAGCCGGCCTTCTCGGCGGCCGTCGCCGCGATCGCGCTCGTCTTCTTCGCCCTGATGGGCGTGACCTTCTTCTCCGCCTTCTACCTGCAGAGCGTGCGCGGCTACAGCGCACTGGAGTCAGGGCTCCTCATCCTGCCGCTGGCCGTGGCCCAGATGGTCTTCGCCCCCCGGGCCCGACTCGTCGTCGAACGCTTCGGCGCCCGCGCCGTCTGCACCGGCGGCATGCTCCTCGTCGCCCTCGGCCTCGCCGCCTTCGCCCTCTTCGACGAGACGACCCCGGTCTGGGTGCTGGAAGTCGTCTTCTTCGTCCAGGGCGCGGGCATGGCGCACATCATGCCGCCGGTCACCGTCGCGGTCATGCAGACGCTGCCCCGCGAGAAGGCCGGCTCCGGCTCCGCCCTGAACAACACCTTCCGGCAGGTCGGCGGCGCGCTCGGCGTGGCCGTCCTGGGGTCGGTGCTCTCCTCCACGTACCGGAGCGGCATCGAGGGGCACCTGGGCGGCGTCCCGGCGGCCCTGCGCGACACGGCGGGCGAGTCCATCGAGGCCACGCTCGCAGTCGCACAGCAGCTCGGCCCGGCGGGCGAGGACCTGATCGCCCCCGCGTACGCCGCCTTCCTGGACGCCATGCACATCACGGCGATCGCCTCCGCCGCCATCGGCCTGGCCGGCGCGGTCGTGGTCGCGGCCTTCCTCCCGGGGCGCCCGCCCCGGGACGGACGACCGGACGGGGGTGCGGCCGAGGGAACGGCCCCGGGGGCGGTAGCGGCGTCCGGGCCGGTCTCGACCGAGGCCTGAGCAACCACGGCGACGGGCGTCGGGGCGCGTCGCCCGAGGGCCTCCCGGGGCGTTCAAGGGAGTTCAAGGGCGTTCCAGGGAGTTCAGGGGCGTCAGGGGCCTCCCGGGGCGTCGGGACCGGGCTCCGTGCTCCCCACGGGCGCCCGGAACCGACGGCGCGGGAGAATCGGGGGGACGGCAAGCAGTACCCGGACGAGAGACGGAGCGCACGTGTCCTTGCAGGACGGCGGGACCCCCGAACCCCACGACGACCGGCCGGCTCCGGCGGACCGGGGCGGGCCGTCCGTCGCGCCCACCGGGCCCTGCCCCGGGCCCGGTGCCCCCTGCTCCGGGGCCGCAGCGGACGCCCCCAGACGGGGGAGACCGCGGTCGGAGGCGGCGGAGCAGGCCATCTTCGACGCGGTCGTCGGCCTCCTGGAGGAAGGCGTTCCGCTCACCGAGCTGTCCATCGAGCGGATCGCCCGCACCGCCGGGGTCGGCAAGGCCACCATCTACCGCCGCTGGCCCGGCAAGGAAGAGCTCTTCGTCGAGCTGCTCCGCTCCTTGGAGCCCCCGGACCCGGTGCTCACCGGCGCCTCGGTCCGGGACGACCTGGTGACGCTGCTGGAGATGCTGCGGCAGCGCGGACTCGCCAAGCGGTCCTCCGCCATGCTCCACAACGTGTTCTCGCAGATGCACCTCTACCCCAAGCTGTGGGAGGCCTATCAGAGCAACGTCGTCGAGCCCCGCCGCCGCCTCGGCCTGGACGCGGTGCGGCGCGGCATGGAGCGGGGCGAGATCCGCGACGACCTGGACGCCGAGTTCGTCAGCGACCTCTTCATCGGACCCCTCCTGCTGCGCACCGTCATCCGCCCCGGAGCCCCCCTGGACCCCGGCCTCGCCGAGCGGGTCGTCGACGCCGTCATGGAGGGGCTGCGCCCGCGGGCCTGACCGGCCCCGGCGACCGCCCCGTGCCGGTACGAATGTGCGCGTTCTGTCACAGCCTGCCCACCCGCGCCACCTGCAGGAACCCGCCGCACTTCCGGGTCGTCCCTGGGGGAGTACACCGGACCCGACATCGCCTAGTGTCGATGTCGGGTGACCGAGTGGGACGGCACGGCAGCAAGGTAGTGAGGACAGTGCGATGGCACGCGTGGACATGACGGAGACCGGACCCGGCGGCGAGGGGGGCGAGCACTCCCGGTCCCGGTTCCGGGCCGCACTCGACGGGCTCCGCCGCGATCCCGGGATCTGGCGCCGGGGCATCCTGCTCGCGCTCACCGCCGTGGTGCTCACCCTGTCGATGGTGTTCCACACGGACATTCCCAACCGCATCGGGAACGTGGGCAGTCTGACCGAGACCTTCCTGCCCTGGCTGGGCGTCTTCGTGCCGCTCCTCCTCGTGCTCGCCCTGGTGCGCCGCTCCGCCACCGCACTGATCGCCCTGCTGCTGCCGGCCGTGGTCTGGCTCAACCTCTTCGGCGGTCTCGTCGCCGACAAGTCGGTCGAGGGCGGTGACCTGACCGTCGCCACCCACAACGTGAACGCCGACAACCCCGACCCCGAGGGCACGGCCCGTCAACTCGTCGCCTCCGACGCCGACGTCCTCGCCCTGGAGGAACTCAAGGGCGACATGGTCCCGGTCTACGAGAAGGGCCTCGCCGAGGCCTATCCGCACCACTCCGTCCAGGGCACGGTCGGGCTCTGGAGCAAGTTCCCCCTGCGCGCCGCCCAGCCCGTCGACATCCGCCTGGGCTGGACCCGTGCCATGCGCGCCTCCGTCGTGACGCCGAAGGGCGAGGTGGCGGTGTACGTCGCCCACCTGCCGTCCGTGCGGGTCAAGTTGAACGCCGGCTTCACCGCCAACCAGCGGGACACCAGCGCCAATGCGCTCGGCGAGGCGATCGCCGACGACCAGCACGAGCGGATCGTCCTCCTCGGCGACCTCAACGGCACCATGAACGACCGCGCGCTCCGGGCCGTCACCTCGCAACTGCGCTCCACCCAGGGCGCCGCCGGTGACGGCTTCGGCTTCAGCTGGCCGGCCTCGTTCCCGATGGCGCGCATCGACCAGATCATGGTCAAGGGCATGGAGCCGATGTCGTCCTGGGCGCTGCCGGAGACCCGGAGCGACCACCTGCCGATCGCCGCCCGGGTGAAGTTCTGACCCGCGGGGCACACCCCGGTGCCCTCCGGGAGGTCCGGTGCGGGCGGAGACCGCGGCTCCACCCGCGACCGCGGTGCGGACGGGGCCTTTCACGCCTCGCCGGAAGGCCCCGGACCCCCTGCGGCGGGGTCAGCCCGACGGCGCCTCCCGCCACCGGTTGGTGATCGGCAGCCGTCGGTCCTTGCCGAAGCCCTTCGCCGAGATCTTCGTCCCCGGCGGGTACTGGCGCCGCTTGTACTCCGCGGTGTCCACCATCCGCAGCGTCCGCGTCACCAACTCCCCGTCGAAACCGGCCGCCACGATGGCGTCCCGCCCCTGGTCCTGGTCCACGTAGAGCGCGAGGACCGCGTCCAACACGTCGTAGTCCGGCAGCGAGTCCGTGTCGACCTGCCCCGGGCGCAACTCGGCACTGGGCGGCTTGCTGATCGAGCTCTCCGGGATCGGCGGGGTCTGGCCGCGTTCCTCGGCCGCCCGGTTCCGCCACCGCGCGAGCCGGAAGACGGTCGTCTTGTAGACGTCCTTGATGGGCCCGAACGCGCCGACCGAGTCGCCGTACAGCGTCGAGTACCCCACCGCGAGCTCCGACTTGTTGCCCGGCGCGAGGACGATGTGCCCCTCCTGGTTGGAGAGCGCCATCAACATCGTGCCGCGCAACCGCGACTGGAGGTTCTCCTCGGCCAGACCGCTGAGGCCGAGCGCCCCCATGTACGCGTCGAACATCGGCTCGATCGACACGGTGCGGAAGTTCAGTCCGGTCCGGCGGGCCAGTTCGGCCGCGTCGCCGCGCGAGTGGTGGGAGGAGTACTTCGAGGGCATCGACACCCCGTACACGTTCTCCGCACCGAGCGCGTCGCAGGCGATCGAGGCGACGAGCGCCGAGTCGATGCCGCCGGACAGGCCGATCAGGACCGAACGGAAGCCGTTCTTCGCGACGTACGCCCGCAGTCCGATCACCAGCGCCGAGTACACCTCCTCGTCGTCGTCGAGCCGATGGGCGTGGCCCCCCGTCAACTCCGGCTCGTACCCGGGCACCGGCTCCTCGGAGAGGACCACCCGGTCGATCCGCAGCCCGTCGTCCACCGAGCCGTCGGGAGCATCCGGATCCGCAGCCGGCAGCTCCAGGTCGAGGATCACACTGCCCTCGACGAACTGCGGTGCGCGCGCGATGACTTCGCCGGCCGCGTCCACGACGATCGAGTCGCCGTCGAAGACCAGCTCGTCCTGGCCTCCCGTGCTCGCCAGGTACGCGGTGACGCACCCGGCCTCCTGGGCCCGCTTGCGGACCAGCTCCAGCCGCGAATCGTCCTTGTTCCGCTCGTACGGCGAGGCGTTGACCGAGAGCAGCAGGCCCGCCCGGGCGTTGCGCGCCGCCGGCACCCTGCCGCCCTCCTGCCAGAGGTCCTCGCAGATGGCCAGGGCCACGTCGACGCCGTGGATCCGGACGACCGGCAGGGTGTCGCCCTGTACGAAGTAGCGGTACTCGTCGAAGACGCCGTAGTTCGGCAGGTGGTGCTTGGCGAAGCGCAGCACGACCTCGCCGCCGTGCAGGACGGCGGCGGCGTTCTCCGGGGACCCGGCGGGCCGGCCGAGCCTCGGTGCGGCCCGCTCGGAACGGTCCAGGTAGCCGACGACCACCGGCACCCCTCCGAACCCCTCGTCGGCGAGCCGCCGGGCGAGCCCGTGCAGGGCCGTCCGGGACGCCTCGACGAAGGAGGAGCGCAGCGCGAGGTCCTCGACGGGATATCCGGTCAGCGCCATCTCGGGGAACGCGACGAGGTGCGCACCCTGCCCGACGGCGTGCCGGGTCCAGTGGACGATCGTCTCGGCGTTGCCGGCGACGTCTCCGACGGTCGAGTCGATCTGATTCAGGGCGAGGCGTAGTTGAGGCACCCGCCCAGTGTAATCGTCAGTCCGACGCTATGTCCTGGGAAGTGGCGGGGGAACCGCGCCCCACCATCCCGGCCCCGCTCGAGGACGGCAGACAGGCCCCGGGGGTCCGGACGCCCGGCGCGGGGCGTCCGT